>CADBMU010000079.1 GCA_902795845.1 uncultured Erysipelotrichaceae bacterium | reverse complement strand
TAGATTTTAAAGTATCTACTTTAGAATATAATGAATCTAATTCATTAAATACTTTTAAATCACTACTATCAATTAATTTGGCATTAACCATTGAATATATGCTGCTTAATTCAAAATCAGTTGTATCAAATGTAATTTTAATAGTGTCCATATCTTTTAATTCACTAATATTTAAACTTTCATATAATCCTGGAGTTGCTATTGCTGCTACTGCATAAGTTTTACCATTTGAAACTACTTTACCATTAGTTACTTTTAAATTAGATGTAGTAGTTGAATCAAAAGTTGTAGCAGTTGTTACTACAAATGGAGTATACATTGTTAAACCATTAACAATATGTTTATCTGAATTCTTATAAGTTAAAGTTATTTCAACATTACCCTTTTTACCAAGCATATCTTTTACATCTGATTCTTTTCCATCAAGTTTATAAGTTGCTTTTAAAGTAACAGGTAATTCTTTTTCTGTACTTCCTTTATAATAAATATCTTTTTTATTTGAACTCCATACAATATTATCACCATCAATAGTATATTTTTCACTACCATTGGTATTAATTATATCTTTTAAATCTGTAGAATCTATTAAATTGTCTTCTTCTTTATCATTTATTAAATGTTCAGTAACAATGGTGTATTTTGTTTCACCATTTGTTTCTAATTTTGAATATACAGTTTCATCTTTAGTTAACGCACTAACTGGTAATGCTGGTGTCATTAACATAGCTATCAAAGCCCATGAAGCCATTTTTTTAATATTCTTTTTCATATTTATTTTCCTTTCTTTTTTATTAAATCCAAGTGTTGTTTTACAAATTAATTTATCAAATATCATTAGAAGTGATGGAACTACTGTAATTACTACTATCATACTTATAATAGCTCCTCTTGAAATAAGTGTACAAAGTGATCCAATCATATCAATTTTAGAAACTACTCCAACTCCAATAGTTGCTGCAAAGAAACATAACCCACTAACAACAATTGAAGTAACTGAATTATCTAATGCTATTTTTATAGAATCTTCTTTACTTGTTCCTTTTTGTCTTTCTTCTAAGTATTTAGTTGTCATTAATATTGCATAATCAATAGTAGCCCCTAATTGAATAGTACCAATTACAACCGAAGCAATAAATGGAATTTCTGTTCCTGTAAAATATGGAACACCCATGTTTATAAATATTGCAAATTCAATTGCTGTAACTAATAATACTGGTAAAGAAATTGATTTCAATACTATTAACATTAATACAAATATTACAGCAATACTCGTTGTATTAACATTTTTAAAGTCTTGATCAGTAATCTCTACAAGATCTTTCATTAAAGGACCTTCACCAGCAACTATTGAATTTTCATCATATTTTTTTACTATATTATTTACTTTTGTAATTTGATCATTTAATTCTTCAGTAGCTATATCATATGTAGAATTTACCAATACCATTTTATACTTATCTGTTTGATAAATATCTTTAATATCATCAGATAACATTTCTTCACTTAACCCATATTCACTTAATGAAGATGGACTTAGAACTAAATTAATACCATCAATATCTTTTATCTCATTAACCATCATATTCATATCGGAATTTGACATATCTTTAGATACTAAAATTAATTCTTGTGAAACAATATCATAATCTTCTTTTAAAGCTTTAGTAGCTATTGTATAACCATAATTATCTGGAATAGATTCATCAAGCTTATAGTATACACTAGTCTTTGATTGAGCTTTATATGCAGGAAATAGTAATAATAAGAATACTACAAATATAATTTTATAATTTTTCATTACAAAATTCTTAACTCTTGTAAATTTTGGAAGTATTTCTTTATGTTTAGTTTTTTCAATTTGTTTATCAAAAGTTAAAAGTAATGCTGGGAATAATGTAATTACACATAGCAATCCAAATACTATACCTTTTGCCATAACGATACCTATATCAGCACCTAGCTTTAAGTTCATTGTGCACAATGCTAAGAAACCTGCAATAGTTGTTATTGAACTACCAAATACTGATACCAAAGTTTCATGAATTGCAATTGACATTGCTTTATTTATATCTTTGTTTTCTTTTTTAGCTTTTTCGTATTTATGATACAAGAATATAGAAAAGTCTGTTGTTACTCCAAGTTGTAATACAGCACTAATTGCTTTAGTAATATAACAAATATCTCCAAGGAAAATGTTACTTCCCATATTGAACAAAATAGCAACTCCAATATTAGCAATAAGTAATATAGGTACTAGATAAGAATCTAGTGAAATCATTAAAATCATGATACATAAAACTACAGCAATAGCAACATATAATGCCATTTCACTATTAAATAATTCTTTTGTATCAAGTACCATGGCACTCATACCACCAACTTTAGCAGTATTTTTTACAAGATCACGTAAGTCTTGAACGGCATCTAATGTTACATCATCACTCGTTGAATCATTAAATGTTACAAGCACTAATTTAGAATTATCTTTTGCTACTTTTTCAGTAATATCAGAAGGTAAAAATTCTAGTGGAATAGTTGTTCCCGTAATATCGTCGATACTTACGACTTTATTTACTCCATCTATATCTCTTATTTTACTTTCCAAAGTTATAACGTCTTTGTCTGCCATATTGTCAACAATAGTGATTGCAAATGCCCCCATGTTAAAATCATCTGTTAAAATGTTCTCACCTTTTATTGTTTCAATATCTTCGGGTAAGTAAACCAATATATCATAATTAATTTTTGTTTTATACATTCCTATTAGCGCTGGAATTAATAAAATTACAGTAAAAATAATTATGAGTTTTTTATGTTTACAAATTTTTTCACCTAATTTATTCATATCTTTTCCTCTTTTCTGACCACCAGTCATTTAGTATGTTATCATATTCTTGACCATTAGTCAATAATATTGTATGATATTTTTGAAAAAAGATTACAAATCTATATAGATTTGCTATAATAATATTAAAATAAGGTGATTAAATGAAAGCTATAGAAAATAAAAAAGAAAAGGAAAATAGTTTATTTGAAACTGCATTTAAGCTATTTACTGAAAAAGGTATAAAGGACACTTCAATTCAGGAAATTGCTGATAAAGCTGGTGTTGGTAAAGGAACATTCTATTTATACTTTAAAGACAAATACGATTTACAAGAGCAATTAATTGCAAGAAAGTCTTATAAATTATTTCATGATGCAATAAAAAAATTAAATAAGAAAAAATTTGATTCATTTTATGATCAAATAATATTTGTTATTGATTATGTAATTGATGAATTAACTAAAAATAAGCTTTTATTAAAATTTATATCTAAAAATTTATCATTCGGACTTTATAGTGAAAAAATAAATAAATTAATTGGAGAAAATAGTATTGGAGTTAAAGAAATATTTTTAAAAGGAATGGAAGAAAACAATATAAAACTTGAAAATCCTGAAGTAACTTTATTTATGATAATAGAACTTACTAGTTCAACTTGCTTTTCTTGTATTATGAAACATGAGCCATTATCTATTAAAGAATATAAACCATATTTATATGATGCTATTAAAAAAATATTAATGCAATAAAAAAACTGTTAACTTTTGTTAACAGTAATTTTTTTAGTAGTCTAATAAATCTGAAAGATCATCAGTATCAACATCTACTATATCTTGAGAGATAGATTTAACCATACTATTTGATAAAGCATATGTACAAATACCAACAGCTAAAGATGCAAGTATTACTAATAATGTAATTGCATAGCCAAATTTATTACTATTTACTTTTGTATAATCTGCATAAGAGTAAACAAAGTTATAAGTAACTATCATGTTAGCAATTAAGAATAATATTAATACAAATCCAGCATTTAATCCTAAGAAACCAAGAATAGCACAAATTAAGTTTACTATTGCAAGTGGAGCGTATGCTGAAGTTGTTAATGTTAAAGATTTTTTGAAATCTATTTTTTTATTTTTAAATATTGCTGGTACAATTAGAATAACTAATGCATAAGCAAATAACATAATTGCAAATATAATAGCACCATAAGCTATAATTTTAACATATGGAATTTTAATAGCATCCATTATATCTGAAGTTTTTACTAATGATGACATACTACCCATCATTGTAGATACTAATGTTGCAAATAGAGTTTTGCATAAACTAGCTATAAATAAACCAAAAGTTAAAGCTATTAAAACTAATACAATATAAGTTTTTGGCATATTTACTTTATCAGTATTATCTTTTATAACACTAACTGGATTTTTAATTGATGATAACATATCATCTTTGATATTTTTCATAGTTTCTACGAAATCAAATCCAGTTGTTTGAGAAGAAGTTGCTGTTTCTTTTTCACAATCACAAACTTCATCTCCAACTAATTTTTTTCCACAGTTCTTACAAAATCTAACTTCAGTTTCACAAGAACATTTTTCACCTTTTTTTAATTCTTTTCCACACTTTTTACAAAAAGCCATTTTCTTTCCTCCTAATTATTAATATGGCATATAACTTAAATCTTTAGGAACTTCTAAATTACTTAAGTCATATGTAACTCTAACTAAACTATAATTTGATTTTTCACTATCACTATCAGTTAATTTATAAGTATAATTAACCTTATAAGATACTGAAATTTCTTCATCAGATGAATAGTAATATAATGAACGCAATTCTACTTCATCAATTTTAAATGATGCAACGTTTGCAGCAGACTCTTTTGAATCAGCAAATAAATCTTTTACGTCATCAGAAGATTTGTATTTTTTATCAAAATCATCAACAGTTTTAGAACTATCATTTACATATTCATAATATGTTGAAATATAAGTTTTGAAATTTTTAGCAAAGTCTTTATCATCTGTTAAATATGATGATGAAATATAATTAGTTAAATCATATTCATTATCTTCTTTTGAATAAACATAAACTTTTTTCTCAAAGTTTAATTTTCCAATAGTAAAGTTAACTTTGTAATCACCTTTAACAATACCTTTGATAACATATACATCATTATCTTTATCAGATTTCTTTGAATCTAAATATGTTTTATCAAGTTCTTTTCCATCAACAGTTATTTTAGAATTTTTAATTGTTGATAAAGTTAATTTTTCAGCATTTTCAGGATCATATAATGTAACTTCATCATAATCGTCTTCAGCTAAAACAGTAACTTTAGTAATTACATATTTATCAAATACCAATAATGATTTACCAGATTTTTTAATTTTAAATACAACTTTGTATTTTTCATCAGCATCATTATCTTTATATTTAATTGTAATTTTTTTATTTGTTGTTGTAACTGTATAATTACTATAATCAAATGCTATATCTTCATCTTTGATTTCGTTTTTCATTGTATCAGCAAGTGATATAAAATAATCTTTACTATCTAATGGTACAGATAAGTATTTATTACTTATTTTTGATTTACTTGCTAATTCTTCAAATGCTTTTGATCCAATAGTTTCTAAACTTGTCATTTTAGAACCAATTGCATACAATACAATTAAAATGATTACTACAAGTCCTACTACTCCTCCAACAATTTTTTGTTTCTTGCTTAAAGTATTTAATTTATCTTTAACACTAGAAGTATTTTCTTTTTTTACTGCTTTTTTAGTTTCTTTTACTTCTGGTTCAAGTTTATTTCCACACTTTTCGCAAAATTTGTTTGAACTATCATTTTTAGTTCCGCATTTCTCACAAAACACCTTTTACACCTCTTTCTAAATTAATTATACCATTAAATTATATGATAATGAAAAAAAACTTATAATTTTAATAAGTTCGTGAATTTTTATTTGAATGTCCGTTTTAATAAAATAACGGAATTAAGTCTAATTATAGTATAATATATATCGTTTCTTTGTAGT
>CADBMU010000078.1 GCA_902795845.1 uncultured Erysipelotrichaceae bacterium | reverse complement strand
ATGGTTGAAAAAATGCTTTTAATACTTGCATTGTTATAAAATTAGCCTGACAATCATTAACTGTATATTCAACAGTTTCATCATCTGAGTTCAATGTACTAGCTGCATTTCCAACAGTAACTTTTTGTGGATTATTACATATATTTACCATTTGTGTTTCCTTACCAGAAATACTGAAGTTAAAAACATTAGCAATTACTCCATCACTTATAATTGCAGCTTGTAATGAAAAAGCATATTTAAAAATTGTTGGCATTAATATTACTAATAAAATTGATATAACGAGATTTTTAAATGAGGTAATTGTACCTTTGGCGAAATTATCAGGATTCACCAAAGCTTTCATCAAAGATACAGTAATAGCAAAAAGTGCAATTACTCCAACTAGTAGATAAACACGATCAGCTATAGCTTCATAAACATCATTATTCAAGATTTGTAATTCTGCAATTGAATAAAAAACAGAAAAAAGCATGCTAACAATTTTGTATACTACAGAATCTATATACAATAATAAACTAAAAATACCATATTCAAACATATTTTTTATGCTATCCGTAAATATACCAGCTATCAACATACAAATTACCTCCTTCCTTTAATTATAAAGTACATGTACTGTAACCAACTAACTTAAATATAAAATTTAAAATTGTCGGCATTAATAATATCAATACAGAAATAATAATTCTTTGAAATAAATTATTAGTTGCCTTTTTTAAATCACTTGATTCTTGTTGACTCAAAGCAGTAGCAAAGTCTTTAATACTCATTGCAAGCAATATTATAGGAACTAAAAATTTCATAAATCCATAAACATCTTGTAAAAATTCTAATGTTTGTGAATTTTGTCCAAAAATCTCTACACAATCATTACTTCCTGCAAAGACATTTAATGGTAAAAAGATAATACTCATTACCATTAAAAATAAAACATTTCTTTTTTTCATAAAAACCTCCTAGCAACTACCTGGTTCAAACAAACAGTTTTTGCAATTTGCGTAAGGCTCAGTTCCTTCTGAACTACCATCAACTAAATTTATAATATAATAAATTATTGTTGGTAAAATAAATATTACTATAGCGGCTAAAACTTTTATTGCCAAACTTTTTACCGTTTTATTTAAAGATTCTTGATCCCCACTTACAACAACTTTAAATAAATTAATAACACCTAATATAATTAATAATAAGGGAACAGCTATCTTTACAATTAATAAAACATATCCTAATATTTGAAATACTTTTCTTACACTGTCTTCAGAACAAATCCCTTTGAAATCTAATGCATTTAAGTCACTCTTTTTATCAGTAATTTTAAATTCATAAGTAGTGTTATCAAAAATATCTTTTGTTGTAGTAAAACCATCTTTTGATTTATTTAATGATAGAAGTTTATCAGTACCACCATTCCCTGAATCTAGGGTATATAAATAAACACTACCTTTGCTTTTAAAAATTTTATCTTTTGTATCAGGATCAATTCTATAATTTCTATTTTTAAATGTAAATGTAAACTCTTTAGAAGGTGATGCCGTGAAAACATTTGTATCAGCATCTAGTTTCAAATAATAATCACCATTTTCATTTACTCCTAAAACACCACTTAATTTATCACTTGTTGAAAATTTAATTGATGTTTTTTTACTAGATGATTCTGGAGTTCCACTAATCATAGTGCCAGGCAAACTAGAACATTTTTCAACTTCGCCAGCATATCCAACACACGAATCTTGTATCACAAGATTGAGCGTCTCAGAATTTTCAATTACTCCAATACTGTCAGAACAATTTTTAAATTTAGATACTTTACTTTTTAGAGAAGATTTCACGTTTATATTAAAATAATTACCATCATCTAAAGTAATAATACTATTTTTACCATAATTAATATCAGTACTTTTATTATCCATTTCTACTGTTATTTTTGATTCTCTAGTATCAATATTTATTGTCATATTTTTAGATAATGAAGGAGTATCACTTCTATAAGTATAGTCATATTTACAAATCATATAAGCTCTTGCTTTCATATTAAAACCAAAAAATACAGCAAAAGTTAATAATATATATTTCAAGTATTTTTTTTGCATACTAAAACCTCTATTCTCTTAAGTAACATTATATCATAATAATTTTT
>CADBMU010000077.1 GCA_902795845.1 uncultured Erysipelotrichaceae bacterium | reverse complement strand
GTAATTAATAAAATGGTTACTTCTTTAAACACTTTAGTTGGAGGATTAGATTCTTTACTTGATGGTGCACAAACTTTATCAAATGGAATAGAACAATTTGATAATGAAGGTATAAATAAAATAGCTACATTAGTAAATGATAAAGTTAAACCTACAAGTAATAAATTACAAAGTTTAACTAAGTTAGCTAATGACTATAATACATTTACTAAAACTTCAAATAATGTTGATTCTAACACAAAATTTATTTTAGTAATCGATAGTCAAAAGAAAGTTGAAGAAAAAAAAGAAACTAAGACAACTAAAAAAGCTAACGAAACTTTTATGGATAGAGTAAAAAATCTATTTAAGTAATCTACTGTTGATGAATATCAACAGTTTTTTTTATAAAGAAAATATGATAAAATTAATATGGTGATAGTATGACAATAGAAAAATTAAGTTTATTATTTTTACTCTTTATAACTTATTCATTTATTGGATGGTGTATGGAAGTAGGATGTAAGCTTGTTGAATTGAAAAAATTTATAAATAGAGGTTTTTTAATAGGACCTTATTGTCCAATATATGGATGGGGATGTATATTAATAATTATTTTACTTAATAAATATACAAATGACCCACTGGTATTATTTATAATGGCTATAGTGATATGTTCAATACTAGAATATTTTACCAGTTATTTTATGGAAAAACTATTTAAAGCTAGATGGTGGGATTATAGTAGAAGAAAATTTAATATAAATGGTAGAATTTGTTTAGAAACAATGATACCATTCGGTCTACTTGGCTGTCTTATAATGTACTTTGTAAATCCATTTTTTGTATCAGTTTATTCTAAAATACCTTCAAATATATTAATAATTATATCTTCTGTTTTATTTACTATATTTTTAATAGATAATATAATTTCATATACTATAATGTTTAAAATGAAAATACCTAAGATTAAAATATCTAAGGATAGTACTGAAGAAATCACTGAATACGTTAGAAGTATACTTGCAAAGAGATCTTTTCTATATAAACGTTTAATGAAAGCTTACCCTAATATGAAAATATTAAGAAATAAAGTTATGTCAATAAACAATGATATTGATAATATAAATCAATATTAGTGTGCTATAATGAAAAAGAGGGATGATAATATGCAAAAATTTAGTAATTACTTGTTAAATAATAATGTTGGCTTAAAAGAAGAAATTAATTCAAAATTAATTAATTTAATGTTGTGTCTAAATAATAAAGAATTAAAAGAAAGTATTACTGGCGAAGAATATGTCTATTTCACATATACTAGTAATAATTTATTAACTGAGTATAGAGATATAATAACTCAAGAAATAATTGATGAAAATAAATTAGAAATGTTAAATACTGAATTAACACAATTAAATAATGAAGTTTTAGAATGCTATGAAAAAATAAATAAAGGCATTGGAAGATAAAAGTTACACCATTTTGTGAAGTTCATTTAGGGATTTAATAAAAAATGTTTAGATGACACTTTCAAATGGAACAAAAGAATAACCACATTGGAGTTAATTACTCTAGTGTGGTTATTTTTTATTAAATTTATACTGTAATTTGGTCTATCACGACACCATTCTTAATACCACAAACCTTTTAGAGTGAATACGATTTATCTTATATAATAAGAAAAGTTTTGTAAGCGAATAGGATTTAAAACCATAAAAATAAGAGCCTTTTGGCTCCTACTTGCTTATCTTATTTATTTCTTTTAACAAATATTATTCCTAATATTGATGTAATTGCTATAACAGCGATTGGTGCAACTTTAAAAAATACCCACTCAAATGAATGCCACAATGTTCCAATAACAGACCATTCAGGATCGCTATAATCCCAAGTTTGATATGAACTACCTAATACCGCTAATAATACAAAAAGCAATATGATGCACACATCTGCAATTATTAAAGAATTAGATATTATTTTTCTTTTTTGTTTTTGTTTTCTGGATAGTTGTTCATTAATAACCTCTAACTTCTTTGATATTACTTTTAAATCATTCTTTTCTTTTTCATCAATATTCTCACCAAGAATTGTACCACATGGAAATATTTTTCATTTTT
>CADBMU010000076.1 GCA_902795845.1 uncultured Erysipelotrichaceae bacterium | reverse complement strand
TAATGACTTAAAATATTTTTTGATTATAGGACATTTTTACTAATTAATAAAACATAATTAATGAGACATTTTTACTAATTAGTCACAAAATACGCACTATTTTGTAAGTGCATATTATATTTTTTTTCATATTATATTATAGGTGATAAATATGTATAGACCACCATGTAGAGGAAATGGTTTTTTTACTATTTTAGGAATATTTATTTTATTATTTTTAATATTTTACCAGGTTTTAATTACTTTAATTATTCCCATTAGATTTAATTTATTTATTCTATTTATCGAAGTAATACTTCTAATCTTCTTGATTTACCGTGTAGTATGGCCTTACTAATTCTTCAGTTTTAAATAAATAATCTAGAATATTTCTAACTTCTGTACAACTATTAAATTCGTTATTTTTTCTTTCATATTTTAAAGGAAGTGAAATTACTATAAAAAGTAATTTTTTTTCACTTTCATTAAGTTTATACTTTGATTGATAAGAATTTAATATTGTCTCAAAATCTAAATCAAAATAATTATTTTTATAAAAATTTATTAAATCTAATACAGGACTATCAATTTTACTTTTATCCCAACTTATTAAGTAATCTTTGTCATTTTTTATAAAATGATCTAATGATAAATTATTATGAATTAAAGATACTCGCTGTTTATTATCTTCTTTAGTTAAATCAAACCATTCATCCAACTCTTTTTCGCAAAAAGAAAGACAAGAAAAAATTTTAGAACTATTTCTAATTAATAGATATTCACTTGGGCTCATATATTCTACATTTTCAATAATATTAAACATATTTTCATAATAATTTTTTAGAAAATCTATGTTACTTTTAATTGAATCATAAATACTTTTAAATACATCATCGCTAACAACTTTATAATAAGTTGTTTTATTATGTAAAAGACTAACAACATTAATTAAATCTAGTGCTTTTTGTTCTTTAGGCATATCAACATCTTTAATATATTCAAAAACATTAACATCACTTCTAGAATCATCAATTAGTTTTGGAAAATAGTCAAAGTTTCTACTTTTTAAATAATTGTAAATTGCTTTAATATCATTAGTTTTCTTTTTTACAATAAAATCTCCATTCATTGTTTCTAAAACAGTTACATTACCCTTTAATGTATATCTATATGGTTTATAAATATTTTTTAAAATCTCTAAAGAATTATTCATCCTCTTCAACTATAATAAGTTTTTCACCAACTTTAAAATCAGTCAAATCATTATACTCAGCTATTAAATTTGCATTAGTTTTATACATTGTACAAATAGATTCTATTGTTTCTGATTCTTTTACAATATGAATATGATATGTTATATACTCATTATCATCTTCTTTGATTGAATCGATTATTGTATTTTCATCCTCTTTATCAAGTCTATCTTCATTTTCAACTTCAATTTTTTCTTCTATTTTAGGTTCCTCTAAAGAATCATTATTAAGTAACTCTTCTACTTCAGAGGCATAATCTCTAGTACTTTCATCCCTTTTAGCATCGAAAGAAAATTCAATATTAACTTTTAAAATATTATCATTTAATATATCATAAGAAAAATCAGTAATTTCAAAATTCAAAGTATCAGGAATAATTTTTTCAGTCAAATCAACACTAAATGGTAATTTATATGAAAATGATTCTTTATTAACACTTAACTCATGTGTTTTATAATCACCTGATACAATAAATTCTCCATCTATTGTGTCCTCTGTACAATTATAATTTTCTTCCAGTGAAATACTAGTTATTTCACTAATTTTGTTATCAAAAGTAATTTCCTTAGTAAATGGTATTACATTCTTCATCAAATCAATCCTTTCTAATAAAGAATATGTAATACCATTAGTTATAATTCACATTTTTTTATTATATAAATTTTATTTTTTCTATAAAAGGCATAAAATATTTGCTTTTCATTTAAATTATATTTATATATTTCTTTATGTAACCAATTTATATCTTTATTTAAATATTTTAAAGTTTCTTTTTGAATTACCCCATCAAGAATCAGAGGCATTGGAAAACTTGATTTAGTTTTAAACAAATTATATTTAAATGCTGATAATTTCCCATTAGGTTCTAAGAAAGCATATTCTACTTCTTCAATCGATTTTATAGATTGTTGCCTTAAACTTAACAATAAATCGTCCATAGTATATCTTTGTTTAACAAGTTCTTTATAATTTAATTTTCCATTACATATTAAAATAGATGGTTTACCATCAAATGTTGATCTAAATTTTCTTGATTTAACTGATATGGATGCTAAAACGACTTCTAAGATAACTAAAATAATAATTGGTATTACTGTATAAAAAATTGAATCTTTAATGTTTTCAATACTTATTGCCACCAATTCAGCAATTAATATAGAAATTATTAAGTCTATAATTCCCAACTGCCCTATTTCTCTTTTTCCCATAATTCTATAAGCTAGAACTATAAAAAAATAAAAAAATAACGTTCTTACAATTACACTTATCATCATTGATATCACCTAAATTTATTATGTTCTAAAAAACTATTTTTTAATCATATATTTACTAGGTGATCATTTTGAAGAATTTTTTTCTGAAATTTAAAATTTATTTTATTTTCTTAGGTTTTATATTATTTTTAATCTTGTTTCTATCTTTACTTAATACTTTTGGCGTATCTAAATCTATAACAAATATTATAAGTATTATATGTTCTATCTTGCTTTTTATTGTTATTGGTTATAGTAGTGGCAAAAAATGTGAAAAAAAGGGTTATATAGAAGGAATCAAACAAGGATTTATTTTAATTTTAATTCTTATGGTTCTAGGATTAATTACATTTACATTTAGTTTTAAAACAGTATTATATTATGCAATATTAATTCTATCTTCGACTTTTGGAGCGATGCTAGGTATAAATCAAAAAAAATAATAGAGCGAAATCTATTATTTTT
>CADBMU010000075.1 GCA_902795845.1 uncultured Erysipelotrichaceae bacterium | reverse complement strand
TAAGAGATTTAGTTGATATTAGAATTAGTTATGATGAATTATTAAAGCAATATCAAAAGACTAAAGAAATATTTGAAACTAAAAAAGACTTAAAAGACGAAAAAATTATAAAAGAAGTTTTATGTGATATTTATAAAAGTTTAGAAAAGTTAAAAATTACTAGTATAGAACATGAAAATAATATATTAGAAGGTAAAGAAAAATTAGATTCGCTTTTAGTAGAAAAAGAAGCCTGCCTAGTAAGGAAAAATATTTATTAATTCCATCTTAATATGATAGAATTTAATTAAAGGATGTGACCTATATGAATGAATTTGAATATAATAAATTTATTAAAAGATATGATAAATTTAAAAATAATAATTTACCAACTCCGTTTTATGATGAAGAAAGACAAACTTTTGAATATGTATATTTTGATAAAGAAAAATTAATGGTAAATTCTAATATAATTAATGCATTTGATGAAATAATATCAGGTTTATATTATCCATTTTCATGTAAGTATTTAGCAATTTGTAAAGAAAATGATGAAATAAAAGAAAAAATGATTGATGGCCACATGCATGCTCACTTGTTTGAGGAAGTAGTTAGTGCTTTATATGAACATCCAGAAAGTTTTAAAATTTCAAAAGATGAAGAAATTTATTACAACAATCAAGAGTTAAAATATTTAAAAAGACTTCAAAAATATTTACTTTTTATAGGAATGAAAGATATAAAAACAACTGACAGGCAGCAAAATAGATATTGTAATAAATTACAAAAAAAATATGCTAATGTTATAATTCAAAAATTTGACAATAATTTAATTGAAGATATAATAAATAAAAAAATTAATTATCGAGTTATTGAATGCCCAAAGAATTATCAAGTTCAAAAAAAATTAAGCCATAAAGTATTAATAACTAATGAAGATTATGATTTTAAATTATTTATTGAATATATAAAAGAAGAAATGAAAGAAGATAAATTAATACTTTATTTTAAAGTTTTAGAAAGTTATAATTAATTTATAATAAGAGGTGATTTAAGTGTTAGAGTACAAAGTAATTACACTAAATAATGAAAATGCTATAGCTTTAGAAAATTTAAGATTTAAAGTTTATGATTATAAAAACATTGAACCAACTGAAACTTATTTTTATCGTGAAATTAAAAATGGTAAAATATTACCATTTGGAGTATATGAAAATAATAAATTAATAGCTGGCTGTTATGTTTCTAATTCTTATAAAACATTATTTATAGAGCATTTATTTGTTTTAAAAGAGTATCAAAATAATGAAAATCATATTGGTACAAATTTATTGAGATATGTCTTAGATAATAAAGAAATTTGTGAGAATTTTTTCAAAATGAAATTTGAATTTAGTTATCTTGATAATAGATGTAGTAAATCATTTTGTGAGGCTTTGGGATATAAGGAAAATAGAAACGATATGATGTCAAGGAGTATATAATGAATAAGAAAAAAGTATTAAAAATTATAGCAATAATTCTAATTTTAATAATTTTAATTTCTGGATGTATAGCTACTTATTCTTATTTAAGAGTAAAATATGCTAAGATAGAAGTGAAATTAGTTGATGATTTAACTTTAGAATTTAATGATAAAAAGAAAGTATCAGATTATATTAAAAGTATAAATGGTAAAATAGTTAATGATTATACAATTGATTCTACTAAACTTGGAATTCAAGAAATTAAATTTAAATTTGTAAATGATGATAATATTAAAGTTAATTATTCTTATAAAATTACAGTAAAAGATACTGTAGCTCCTGTAGTATGGCTTAATAATATTTATTCTGTTAGTCGCGGTAGTAATAATTTTAAAGATAAAATACTATGTGGAGATAACTATGATAATAAGCCAAAATGTGAAGTAATTGGTAATTATGATTTAAATACAGTAGGCATATATCCATTAGTTTTTAAAGCAACTGATAATAGCGGTAATGTTACTGAAAAAAACTTTGATTTAAAAGTTTATGAGCCAACACCATCTAAATATACCCCTGTTGTGACTGAAACTGACTTTAATGAAGTAGTAAGTAATTACAAAAATGAAAATACAAGTATTGGTATAGATATTTCTGGGTGGCAAAAAGATATTGATTTTGAAGAATTAAAAAATGCTAAAGTAGAGTTTATCATTATTAAAGTTGGTGGTACTAAAGGAACTAATGGTGATTATTATGTTGATAGTAAGTTTAAACAAAATATTGAAAATGCTAACAAATATAACATACCGGTAGGAATATACTTTTATTCATATGCATCAAGTAGTAAAGAAGCAATAAATGATGCTAAATGGTTATTAAAACAAATTAAAGGTTATAAAGTTGAACTTCCGATTGCATTTGATTGGGAAGATTTCAATGATTTTAATTCATATAATCTAAGTTTCTTTGGTCTTACAACAATGGCAGAAGATTTTTTAAAAACAGTAGAAAAAGCCGGATACAAAGGAATGATTTATGGTAGCAAAAATTATTTAGAAAAAATATGGCTTCCAACTAAGTATGATATATGGCTTGCCCATTATACAGATAAAACAAATTATAGTGGTAACTATAAATTTTGGCAAATGTGTGATGATGGTAAAGTATCTGGTATTAGTACACCAGTAGATATTGATATAATGTATAAATAATGGAGTGATAATATGTCAGAAGAAATGTATCAAAAACTAAATTATTATTTAAATGATTTTTTTCTTTATTTGCAAAAAAATCATCCTATATTCTTAGTAAATTTAGATAATTTTTATAATATAAATAATGAAATAATTAATGAATTTAATGGAAATTATAATGCTAAAATTAAAAGTTATAATTTAAAATATGATGAAGTTTATTATTTAGCAAGAGAAATTGTTGAATCTATAGATTGTAAATATTTAGAAAAATTCGATGCAATTCTAGATAGTGGTATATTAAATTTTTCTTATGAAAATGAATATACTGATTCTCATTATCGTTATATTTATGATTATAAAAAAAGAATTGGTTATAATGAAATAAATATAAATAGATGCTTTAGCTATACAGATGTTACCACATTAATTCACGAATTTTTTCATTACACAAATAGAGATGGTATTCTCACAAATGTTGGAGTATTTTTAACTGAGTTTGTATCTATATATTTTGAAGAATATGCTAAAAGATACTTAATTAACGAAAAAAAATTATCTGATGATGACGTTGGATTAAAATTGAGAATACTTGTTTTGATATTAATGAATAGAGAATTTAATGATTTTTGTTTAGTATTGATGGCATTTGATAAATTAGGAAATTTATCAAAAAATACATCAAAAGATATGAAAAATATTTTACATATTAGTGATAAAGCATTTGAAAACAAATGTAAAATTTTATTGAATAAATTTGAAAATTCAAATGATATTGAAATTGTATACGAAAATTTAACTTCCCAATACCCGTATTTAATATGTACAATACTTGCATATTATGCTTTAAACAATAATGACATGAAAGATATTATAAAGTTAAATGATTTATTAAAAAACGAAAGATGTAATAGTTATGATTTTATAGAACTTTTAGAAAAAATTAATATTGATATTACTGATGATACTGTTTTTTATGATGCATTTGCGTCCATGCAAAAAATTTTGAACGGTGATAAATTAAAAAAATAAATTTAACTCATTTGCTAGTGAGTTTTTTTTATTTTCGTGTTATAATACGATTGTATTGCCCAGTAGCCAAGCGGTAAGGCATCGGACTCTGGATCCGACATTTCATAGGTTCGAATCCTATCTGGGCAACCATTTATTTTTAGAAAGTGTGGTTTTTAATGAATAATAAAGATTTAGCAAATTTAATATTTCCTGATATAGATAAAGATATTAATTATTATTTAGAAAAATATTCTAGTAGAGATTTAAAAGAGGGAGAAAAAGTTACAAGATTTGCTCCAAGTCCTACTGGTTTTATCCATTTAGGTGGTTTTTACCAAGCAATTATTGATTTTGTTATGGCTAAAAACAGTAATGGTGTATTCTATTTAAGAAATGAAGATACTGATACAAAAAGAGAAGTAAAAGAAGCTACTAAATTAATTATGGATACTTTAAATCATTATAATATAGTTCCTGATGAATATGAATTTGATGGTAAAGTAGTTGGAAATTATGGGCCTTACGTTCAAAGTGAAAGAAAGGAAATATATCATTCTTTTATAAAACATCTAATTGAAATTGGTAGAGCTTATCCTTGTTTTTGCAGCAAAGATGATTTAGAAGAATTAAGACAAAAACAAGAGGGACGTAAATTTAGAACAGGGTATTATGGTAAATGGGCTAAATGCCGAATACTTCCAGTAGAAGAACAAATAAAAAGAATTAACGAAGGACAAAGTTATGTTATAAGATTTAAATCTAATGGTAATTTTGACCATAAATTTAAGTTTGAAGATCAAGTTAAAGGGAAACTAGAATTACCTGAAAATGATGAAGACTTTGTTATTATGAAATCAAATGATAAATTACCTACATATCATTTTGCTCATATCGTTGATGATACTTTAATGCATACTACTCATGTTGTACGTGGAGAAGAGTGGTTATCAAGTCTACCAAAACATTTGGAATTATTTAGAGCTTTTGATTTTAAAGCACCAAAATATGTACATACACCACTTTTAATAAAAAAAGAAGGAAATAGTGTTAGAAAAATATCAAAAAGAAAAGATCCTGAAGCATCAATGATTTATTACAAAGAAAAAGGTTATCCAACACTTGCAGTAATTGAAGCATTAATGACAATAATCAATTCTAATTATGAAGCATGGCATGATGCAAATCCAGATAAAAAATTTTATGAGTTTGAATATAGCCCTAAAAAAATGAGTTCCTCTGGAGCATTCTTTGATTTAGATAAACTTGATAATATTTCTAGAAATGTAATTAG
>CADBMU010000074.1 GCA_902795845.1 uncultured Erysipelotrichaceae bacterium | reverse complement strand
GGGGTAAATTTCAAACAAAAATAACACTTTCGTGTTATTAATAATCTTCTCCAATACTTTCAATAGCATCAAGTTCAGATTCAATTGCTTGTCTTAGCTTTCTTTTAAATAAAGCTGTTCTTCTTCTTAATTCTTCTGAGTCATGTTCTATTTTATCAGCTCTTATTAAAGCTTCATTAACAATACGTGAAGCATTCTTTTTAGCTTCATCCACAATTTGTTTGTATTCATCTTTAGCAAGTTTCTTTATTTGATTAGAAGCATCTTCAGCAACTAAAATTGCTTTATTAAATGAACTTTGCATATCTTTATATTTTTCAATTTGTTCTAATAACCTTTTATTTTCATCATTTACTTCTTTAAGATTATTTAACATTGATTCATATTCTTTTGCAACTTCTTTAACAAAATCATTAACATCTTGTTTATTATAACCATAAAGGCTTGTTCCAAATTTTTTCATGACTCACCACCATCAAAACATTACCAGTCTATATTTTCAGTATTACTATTTTTACTCTTTTCACTATCATCAGTTATTTTACCCTGAATATTAACATTCTTAGGTGTACATAAATAAATTCCTACACCAATCTTTTGCATTTTACCACCAATTGAATATATACAACCACTTAAAAAATCAATAATTCTTTTTGCTTGATCTGATGTTACTCTTTTAAGATTAACAACTACACTATTTCTATTTTTTAAATGGTCTGCTATTTGTTGTGCTTCTGAATAAGCTCGTGGTTCTAAAAGAATCATTTTATTTCCTGTTTTATCAGCTTCTTTTAATGCATCATCTTCTGAAATTGAATAATATTCATCTTCTGTACCTACTAAATTTTCTTCTTCATCTGCAAATAACTTTTTTAATTTATTTAACGCCATTTTTTATTCCTCCAATTATAATACCCTATCTTACTTATTAATTTTATCAAATTATTTTGTACAATGCAATTGCTAACTTAAAAAAAAACTAAAAATTAGTTTTTTTTAAGCCATAATTTATTTCACATTCATAATTTCTCAAAGCACAGTCAATAATTTTTAAACTATATTTCTTATGTACTCCTAATAGCATAAAAGAAAATTCTATCTTATCATCATATTTTTTCAAAGTTTTAATGGAATTATTTTCATCAATTATAGTTTTAATATAATTAATTGCTGTCAATATTCTAGGATCATTATTTTTTTCTAAGTAGTAATTAATGTATTTATTAATAAAATAACAAATCATTTCTAATTTATAAGAATTTTCTATATCACAAGAGTAAATTATATCAAACAATACTGTAAAATTGTTTGGTAAATTTTTTATATTACTATCACTAGCTATTATTTTAAAATAATCATATAATCTTTTTCTTTTAATTAGAATATTTTCTAAATATTCATTAAATACCAAAACACCCTCTGATATCATTAAAATTTCACTCTTTCATTTATATATGAATTTAATTCTTTTATAGAAATTTTTGTTTGTTGCATTGTATCTCTATCTCTAATAGTTACAATATTATTTTCTAATGTATCATCGTCAATAGTTATAGCAAATGGTGTTCCAACTGCATCACTTCTTCTATATCTTTTACCAATAGATCCAGACTCATCATAACTACAACTAAAATCTTTACATAACATAGCATAAATTTCTGTTGCTTTTTCAGCATGGATTTTTTTAATTAGTGGTAAGATTGTAACTTTATTTGGAGCTAAATAAGGATTTAATTTAAGAACTTCTCTTGTTGTACCATCTTCTAATGTTTCTTCTTCATAAGCATTTGTAAGTACTGCTAAAAATAATCTGTCAACACCTACTGAAGGTTCAATAACATATGGTAAGTATTTTTCATTAGTTTCAGGATCTAAATATCTTAAATCATTTTTAGAATGTTCCATATGAACAGATAAGTCATAATCAGTACGATCTGCTATACCCCATAGTTCTCCCCAACCCATTGGGAATAAAAATTCTATGTCTGTTGTTGCTTTACTATAGAAAGATAATTCTTCTTTTGCATGGTCTCTATATCTTAAATTTTCTTTATTTAATCCTAAATCTTTTAAGAAGTCTAGGCAATAATTTTTCCAATAACCGAACCATTCTAAATCTGTATTAGGTTTACAGAAGAATTCTAATTCCATTTGCTCAAATTCACGAGTTCTAAAAATAAAGTTTCCTGGTGTTATTTCATTTCTGAAACTCTTTCCTATTTGACCAATACCAAAAGGAACTTTAGCACGCATACTTCTTTGAACATTTAAGAAATTAACAAATATTCCTTGAGCAGTTTCACCACGTAAATATACTTTACTTTTACTATCTTCAGTAACTCCTTGATGGGTTTCAAAAAGTAAATTAAATTTTCTAATTGGCGTAAAATCACTATTACCACATTTTGGACATGGTATTTTATTCTCAGCAATAAATTTTTCTAATTTTTCATTATCCCAACCATCACCAGTTTCTTTTCCACCAGTAAAATCTTCAATTAATTTATCAGCACGTTGTCTTGATTTACACTTTTTACAATCAATTAAAGGATCTGCAAATGAAGCTACATGACCTGATGCAACCCATACTTCTGGATTCATTAATATTGCTGAATCAAGGCCATAATTATATATATTTTCCTGAATAAATTTTTTCCACCAAGCGTTTTTAATATTATTTTTTAATTCTCTTCCTAAAGGACCGTAATCCCAAGTATTAGAAAGTCCTCCATATATTTCACTTCCTTGAAATATAAATCCATATTGTTTTGAATAATTTACTAATTTTTCCATTGTTAATTTTTCCATTTTTATCTCTTCTTTCTATTAAAAATTATTTCTTCTACTAAATTTTCAAATTCTATTTTGTTATGAGCCACTTCATACATATTAAATATATCTTTTGAAGCAAATTTTTGATTAATAAAATTGTCATACATTTCATAGAAAGACTTAAAGTAATTGCTTTCATCATAAATTATAATTGGTTTATCAATATCATTAGATCTTTTTTCTTCAATATATGAAGTAAGTTCTGAAATAGTTCCTGGTCCTCCAGGTAAACATACTATTAAATCGGCTTCTTCAAACATCTTCTGTTTCATTTCAAATGTATTACGGCAAACAAAATGTTCTGCCATTAAAAGGTTATCTAAATCATCAATGTATTTAGGTGTAGTATAAGCATAAATTGTTTTGTTATGTTTTGCAAATTCATCATAACAAATTCCCATCATTGATGTTGAAGCCGCTCCGAAAATCAAATCTCCTACCAGTGCTAAGTATTGAGAAATACTTCTTGCAATACTTTTATAATAAGGATTTATTTCTTCTCTTGAGGAAGATAATATTAATATTTTCATTAAATCACTCCTAAAAAATAAAAACTTCTAAAAAATCTATAGGGACGAAAATCAATTCCGCGGTTCCACCCTAATTATTCTTAGAAGAATCACTTTCTTTTATATAACTCCGAGTTTTCCACGCTCATCAACGTTTGTATGAGTTTATTATATGATATTTTATTTAACTTTACAAGATTTTTTAAACCTTAATACCACATATTTGTCAGATTTCCATCATTTTTATAAACGTCATCCATTAACATAATATGTGTAAATGTTTTCTTTAATTTATAACTAGTATATTTATTTAATACAACTCCTTTAAATTGTGGCAAACTCTCTGCTACATAATAATTTGATTCATTATCTATTCCAGCAATTATTGCCATGTGTCCAGGATACGCTATTAAATCTCCAACTTTTACATTTCCTGATGATAATAATTCATTAGTAATTTTATTTTTTTGACCAAGGTCATATAAGTCATCACTTCTGCTATAAATATCACCAGCACCACTATCTTTAACATCAAAACCACCATTAAGTAATGTCCATGATATAAATCCACTACAATCAAATCCATTGGGGTATTTCGTTTTAGGAACAAAATTATATTTAGGTTCATCCTGAAATTGCATTATTTTACATCCCCATGATCCAGGTCCTGTAAATTTATTACTTATATCTTTATATTTGCCCTTACTTAAATAAAGTCCTTTATGATAGTATCTTCCTTCTCCATCTACCTTTTTTATTGAGCCATAGTTATTAAGCCTGCCATTTTCATAAAAATAAGGAATTCGATAACTAAATTCTAGTGTCAAAAATCTAGCTGCAGCTACTACACCTGCTCTTGTCTTAAAACCTGCAGTATTAACTCTGTCTTCTAAAGTTTTATCTAGAATTTCATTTTCTTCATCACTAAATTGATTACAAGAGATAAAATTCTTACTTTTATCAAACATTTCTTTAGCTTCCTCAATACCATTTACAACATAAATTCGTCCGTTAAAACAATTAAAATTTTTTATTTCAATCGTAAAATCAGTATAACCAATATTTTTAGCAATAACTTCATTATTTTCAATATTTACTACTTCAGAATTAATAATATTTATTTTATATTCAACATTATTTGGATTATCAATTTCTAAATTTATTTTAGAATTAATTGGTACATAATACTCTGTTTTATTTAACATAAGACCATAATTAGTAATAACTTTTTCTATCAAATAGTTTTCATTAGTAGAATTTCTTTTAAAAACAAATAATATCATTAATCCTAACATTATAGTCATTATCAAAATTATTAATATATAAATTTTTCTCACATTTTTCATATTTAAGTCCTAACTAAGTTTATTTAGATCTTCTAAAAATTTTTTACTTTTTAAATATAACCCTGTGTATCTATCATAATATCTATTTAAAAAATAATTTATTTCGTATTTAGAATTATCATTTATGTTTATAGAACTAATACTTTTTATATCAACAGCATTATACATTCTAATTAGTTTTATTGCTTTTAAACTAACCATTTTCTCATTAGTATAACACTTATTACAAATAAATCCTCCAATATCACCATCTAATGTTATTATATTCTTAGTACTACCACAATTAACACATTCATTTAAATTTAATTCTATTCCTAAGTATTTTAAATATTGTAATTCTACTATATTTGTAATTATTAATGGATCTATATTACTATCTATTTTTATTAAAGAATTAATGAAAAGTTCATATATATTTTCATCAAATTCCATTTTTGTGATTTGATGAGTTAACTCAGTCAAATAATTAGCATAAGCAATTAAAAGTATATCTTGTTTTATATTATTAAATGAGTTAATTAAATCAACATCTTTTAAAGTAGATAGTTTGTCTTCTTTATAATAAATATAAAAGTAGCCATAAGTAAGTGGCATAGTAAGTGCTCTTAAACTATTTTTCATAGATTTAGCACCTTTACACATTATTCCCACTATTCCTTTTTCTCTAGTTAAAACATTTATAATTTTTGATGTTTCTCCATAAGGAGTTTCATTTAATATTATTCCTTCTAATTTTGTTATCATTTTTGTTACCTCTGTTTATATATTTTTCAAATATTTCTAAATCATTTACAATTATTATTATAGCTATAGAAATTAATACAGCACCTATTATATCAGTAAAATAATGAACTCCCAAGTATATTCTAGAAATACCAACTAATAAAATTATAATAATCTCAAGTGATGTTATAAGATATTTTTTTGTTGGATATTGTTTTGCTATATAATTTCCAATTAAATATGTTATGATGCATGCTGCCATTGTATGTCCACTAGGAAAGCTATAAGTATTTTCGATGACTAATGCTAAATTATTTGGCCTTGGTCTTCTAAAAATAACTTTTATAACATTATTTATTAATGCTTCACTAAGCATCATAAAAATTACATAGTATGAATACTTTCTGTTTTTTAAAATTATAAGTAATATGATGCAATAAATTATGATTGCGTAAGTTGAAAAGAAGAAGCTAACTATTTTAAAAAAGTTATCACAAAAAAGAACTTCTTAATTTAATTATAATATTGTAAACATAAGAATCTATAGCAATAGTATAATTTTTTAAAGCTATTATACCTATTAAAATTGAAATACAAAATAAAAATAACGCTAATAATTTTTTCTTCATAACTTCACATCCATACCCATTAACAATTATACTATAAAATGTTAAAAAAATCTCAAAACTGAGATTTTTTATTCATTATC
>CADBMU010000073.1 GCA_902795845.1 uncultured Erysipelotrichaceae bacterium | reverse complement strand
TTTGTTAACTTTTTTTCTTTGAATTTTCTTAGCTTTACCATAATATTTACTCCTTCGTAGTATATCTTATGGTTCTATTATACCCCCTCCTCCTCCTCCTCCTCCCCCCCCCCAACGGTTTTTGTCAAGAAAAATTTGACCTCTGGGGCCGTTAATTATTTATTTAACTTCCCGTTTTTTCACTAACGGGATTTTAACTTTAGAATTATAAGGGGAACCCCTTTACATTAGTCAAGGGTGAACGTATGTGAACTTGTATACCCTTGACTAATTTATTTTTTATTACAATATTCTTTCAAATAAAGTTTAGCTTTATTTGTTATTTATTAATAATTATTTTATAATACTTTCTTGTATTTTGGCTTAGCTGAAAGGAGCTTACTATGAATGCTAAAAAATACAAACATTTATCTTTTGAAGATAGATGTGTTATTGAAGATTTTTTAAATTATAATTATAATTTTACGCAAATTGCTAACAGATTGCATAAAGACAGAACTACTATTTCTAATGAGGTTAGAAAACATAGATTTTTAAGATCTAACTCTCACACTAATGTCAATAACATTTGCTGTTTTGAATCTAAACCTCCATATGTTTGCAATGGTTGTTCTAAATTTAATAATTGCAGAAAAATTAGATATTCTTATTCTCATGCTGTTGCTTACAATGAATATAAAAAGACTTTATCCAAAACTAGAAGTCACTTAAAAATCACTAAAGAAGAAATCGCTTCTATTAATGATATTATTTCTCCTTTAATGATTCACAAACATCACTCTGTCAATCAAGTTTATATTAGTCATCCTGAGTTATTACCTTTTTCTAAATCTACTTTTTATAAATATATTGATTTTGGAATCTTTAATGTGGGAAATATTGATTTAGCTAGAAAAGTTAGATTTAAAATTAACAAAGAATACAATTTCTCTGAACCTAGACCCAAGACTAATCCTAAAATTAAAGGTGGTAGATTTTATTCTGATTTTAAAGATTATTTAGAGTTAAATCCTAATGCTTCTATTGTTGAAATGGATACTGTTATTGGTACTAAAGGTGGTAAGGGTGGCAAATGTTTTTTAACTCTTCTATTTAGGCAATTTAATTTTATGCTTATTTACTTACTTCCTTATAAGCAAACTAAATATGTTATTAAAGTTTTTAATGATTTAAAAGTTTTATTGGGTATTGATGAATTCAAAAGATTATTTGAGGTTATTCTTACTGATAATGGTGTTGAATTTTCTGATCCAGAAAGTATTGAATTTGATCTAAATACTGGGGAAAAAATTTGTTCTTTATTTTATTGTGACCCTTCTTGTTCTTGGCAAAAAGGTTCTATTGAAAAGAATCATGAATATATTAGATATATTTTACCTAAAGGTACTTCTTTTGCTTCTCTTACTCAAGAAGATTGTTATTTAATTGCTTCTCATATTAATTCCGTTCCAAGACTCTCTTTAAATAACAATTCACCTTATGATTCTGCTTTACTTTTTATTGGGCAAAATAATATTGAAAAATTTAAAATAAAAAAAATCGATTATGACGATATCGATCTTTCTATTAGATTATTAAACAAATAATCATTTTTATAAAAATAAGCCAAAATACACATCTAAGTTAATAATATTTTGCGGGACGTTACCTCTATTCAAAAAAAATTTTTCAAACTTCCCGTCTTTTTGGATGCGATTAAATTAACTTAATTTCTTAATATAATATCAATTTTAATTTCAATTGTCCACTTTTTTTATTTTTTCCTTCTATTTTACGAGAACTTAATTAAATAATTTTATTTTCATATTCTATTATTTTTTTCGGGATGTTATCTCTATATTTAACGTTGACCTCTGGGGCGGGGAGTTTTTATACATTTATAAAGGTCAGTAAAAGGACAATTATTTTTTTGATTTATTTCTAATTTCCATCTGATTATTTATCCATTTCATAATAACATTTACAATATATCTAACTTCTAATTCACTTAATTCTTTATCTTTTTTTATATGATGCCATTTAAATAAACATCCTCTACAACATGTTGCAGTCGCATGTTCAGCTATAAATACAGGATGACCTTTCAATGGTGTTTGTTTACCATCATTTTTTATATATTTTGGTTTTAATCTTTGATTTATAAAATCATAAGCATGTTTTGCAATTTTATTTATCCCTACCTTTTCTATATATATGAAATCTTCTTCTTTCAATTTAAATGATGCTCTAAATTTTGATTTTGATAATCTATTTAAAATTATATCGATTGAATTCATTATAATCACCTAAAAAAATTGTAACAAAAAAAGGCCTTTTATCAAAGCCTTAATTTTAGTTATTCTTTTCAATTTTTATCAAAGTTTTATGTCCATTTAAATCTACTGATTCTTCTAGATTTTCATCCTTTATAACTTCTACAGAAAGAGTTTCTTTTTTAATAAAATCTACAAAAGTTTCAATTGCTTTATTAACTCTGTCATCACCAAAATAATATAATTTTATTCTATTTTCAATCTCAAGTCCAGAAGTTTTTCTTAAATTTTGAACTTTTGAAACTAATTCTCTTGCAAGTCCTTCTAATATTAATTCTTCAGTTAATTCAGTATTTAAAATAATAAATTTATTATTTTGCATTCCAACATTGAATCCTTCTTTTGATTCAATTCTAACATCTACCATATCTGGAGTAATATCAAGTCTTCCACCATCAAAATCTACAGTAACAGTTTCATTTTTTAAGATTAAATCAATATCTTCATCAGTTAAATCTTTTAATACCTCTTGGTAATCTCTCATTTTAGCTCCAAACATAGCGCCACAAACTTTGAAATTAGGTTTAATTGTAAAATTCATATATTTAGATAAATCATCAACGAATGTTACTTTCTTAACATTTAACTCTTCAATAATCAAATTAACTAAGTTACCAAGAATACTTTCATATTTACCATCTATTAAACATTCACCAAGTGGTTGTCTAACTTTTACTTTATTTTCTTCACGAACAAAACGACCAGTAGATATTAAATCTCTTACTAAATCCATTTTTACTTCTATCTCTTCATTTACATGATTTTCATTATAAACTGGGAAATCACATAAATGAACTGATTCTTCTAAAGTTAAATCCTTATAGATTTCTTCAGTAGTGTATGGAATAATTGGAGCACATAATTTACATAACCCACATAATACTTCATAAGTAGTAATATAAACTGATTTTTTAGAATTATCTAACTCACTGCTCCAGAATCTATTTCTATTACGTCTTATGTACCAATTAGATAAGTCTTCTGAAACAAATGAAGTTATATTTTTTACTGCTTCATTTAAGTCATATTTATCATAACTTTCTGTAACACTTTTAACTAATTTATTATATTTAGATAATAACCATTTATCTATTTCTTCACGATTTTCATAATCTACAAAACATTTATCAGTATCTATTCCATCAATGTTAGCATACATTTGGAAGAATGAATAAGTATTTCTTAGCGGATTAAAGAATTTTGAATGAACTTCTTTTAAACCATCTTCATCAAATTTAAGTGGTGTCCAAGTTGGAGATACATATGCTAAATACCATCTAACTGTATCAGCACCATATTTATGCATGATGGTAAATGGCTCAACAGCATTTCCTTTACTCTTATGCATTTTTTGACCATTTTTATCAAGTAATAGTTCATTAACTAAAACATTCTTATATGGAGATTTTCCTGTTACGAATGTTCCAATTACTAAAAGTGAATAAAACCATCCACGAGTTTGATCTATTCCTTCAGCTATAAAGTCTGCTGGATATTGACTTTCCCATAATTCTTTATTTTCAAATGGATAATGGTATTGACTAAATGGCATAGAACCTGAATCAAACCAACAATCTATTACTTCTTTTGTTCTATTCATTGTTTTACCACAACTTGGGCATTTAATATGAATATCATCAACAAATGGTCGATGTAAATCAATAGTTTTTTCATCAATTTCTTCAATAGCTTTTTCTTTTAATTCTTGACGTGAACCAATCATTTCCATATGACCACATTCACATCTCCATAAAGGAAGTGGTGTCCCCCAATATCTATTTCTAGAAATAGCCCAATCATTCATATTTGAAAGCCAGTTGCCAAAACGTTTTTCACCAACAAAAGATGGGTACCAATTTACTTTATTATTTTCTTCTATTATTTTATCTTTTAATTTAGTTACTTCAAGATAATATGATGGTCTTGAATAATAAACAAGTGGTGAATCACATCTCCAACAATGAGGATAATCATGTTTAATTTTTTGTTTTTTAAATAACTTATCATTTTCTTTTAACCATTTAATTACATCTAAATCAGCATCAAAAATATACTGTCCTTTCCATGGACCTTCAGTATATCTAGCATCTTCACCAACTGGATTAACATAAGGTAATTTATATTTTTTACCAACATTTGCATCGTCTTCACCAAATGCTGGTGCAATATGAACTATACCAGTTCCATCAGTCATTGTTACATAAGTATCGCAAGTAACAAAGAAAGCTTTACCATTAATTTTAATATCACTTGGAATTAATTGCTCATATTCAACGAATTCTAAATCTTTACCAGTATATTTTTCAATTACTTTATAATCTTCACCTAATACTTTATCAGCTAGAGCGCTTGCTAAAATAAATTTATAACCTTTAGATTCAACTTTTACGTATTCTTCATTTGGATTAACACATAGTGCAACATTTGAAACAAGTGTCCATGGAGTTGTAGTCCATACAAGAAAATATTCGTCTTTATCTTTTAGCTTAAATGGAACTATTACAGTATTTGCATCAACACTTTTATATCCTTGAGCAACTTCATGAGAAGCAAGTCCTGTTCCACATCTTGGACACCAAGGCATTATTTTTACTCCTTCATAAAATAAATTTTCATCAAAGAATTTTTTTAAAATCCACCATTCTGTTTCAATATAATCATTATCATAAGTAATATATCTATTATCAAGATCTATAAATTGACCCATTTCATCAGTAAGATTTCTAAAAGCAGCTTCATTATCCCATACTGTTTCTTTACATAATTTATTAAATTCTTTTATACCATATTTTTCAATATCAGCTTTACCAGTAAATCCTAATTTTTTCTCAACATTAACCTCAACTGGAAGTCCATGAGTATCCCAACCTACTTTTCTTAAGACTTTTTTACCTTTCATTGTTTGATATTTACAAAAAGAATCTTTTAAAAATTTAGCTACCATATGATGAAGTCCTGGCATTCCATTAGCTGTTGCTGGTCCATCATAAAATACCCAATTTTCATCATTTTTTCTATTATCGATAGTTTTATTTAAAATATCTTGTTTTTTCCATGTAGCTAAAATATCTGTTTCTACTTCATGAACATTTCTTTTGTCTAATTCTTTAAAATTTTTCATACTTTCCTCCTCAAAATAAAAACCACAAAACTGCTAAGGAGCAATTCTGCGGTACCATCCTTTATATTACTTAATTACTTGTAACGTAAGTTAAACGAGATTTTTTACTATTATTTCTAAAATCTAACTCCCAAGTGATTTTCATTAAATTGCATTTGTTAATTTACACCAACCATTAACTCTCTTTAAAAATTCATTTAATTACTCTCTTGTTCAACGTTTTTTCATTAATTATTATAACTTAATTTAATTTTATGTCAAGTTATTCCATATTATTTTGATATACTTTTAAAGCATATTTAAATTCTTCTTCACTATCTAGTTCTTTTAATTCTTCACGAGATTCATTAGTCTTTCTAATGCAAAAATCATTTACATCATTAACATTAGTTAAATAAACATAAACTACACTACCATCTTGGATTTCTTTAGTAATAAAATATTTAATATTATCTTCAAGTTCTATCATATTACATTGTCCTTCCATTATTACTGCTTTTTAATATTTGATCTTTGCAATAATTTTTCCATTCATCAACTGAATTAAATCCACGTTCAATTACATATTCATTTAAATTCTTATATGATTTTCCTTCAGTAAAAGCTAGAATTTGCAATAAATCAGTAATTTCAGTTTCTTTATATCTAGAGCAAATATAAGAATATAATTTTTGCTCTCTTGTATCTTCATCTTTCAATATTTCAATTGCAATATCAGAATAGTCAATTGCATAACTACGATTATTATCTACACGATGTACTTCTTCTTTCCATGTGTCATTCATTTCATCATTATACTCTTTAACAATTTCATTTTCTTCTAACTTAGTTTCTACTTTATCGATTAATTTTGAAGTAGCAATACCTGCTATAACAAGACTTGCAGTAAGTCCAAAAGAAGCTATAGCAACTTTTGTTGGATCAAGTTTAATAATTTGTCCCTTATATTTTATTGGAATTCCCTTTTTTATACTTTTTCTTTTTGCATTTTCAATTGCTTCATTAACATTCTTCATATTATCACCTATCTTATATTTATTATACTATTAATAAATTTATTTTTCTACTATAAATTTAGTTTACACTTTTTAATAAAGAATTTACCTTAGTTTTTTTATTTAATGTTATAATTATCATAGGATGTGATAATATGAATAAGGTTATTTTTAGAGAATATGACATACGTGGTAGATACCCTGATGATTTGGACGACAATTCTGCTTATACTATCGGTAGAAGTTATGGAAGTTATATTCGTGAAAAATATAATATTGATACTTGTGTGGTTGGGCATGATAACAGAATATCTTCTGATAGTTTAACAAAAAATTTAATTAAGGGAATTAAAGACTCTGGCTCTAATGTTATGTATTATGGATTAATTACTACTCCAATGCATTATTTTTCTAGAAAAATCAATAAATTTCCTGGTATTATGGTTACAGCAAGTCATAACCCCAAAGATGATAACGGTTTTAAATTTTCTTTTGATTATGACGTTAATGCTCGTGGAGATATGATTCGTGATTTTAAAGATTATACTTTAAAAGGTGAATTTTTAAGTGGTCATGGTGAAGAAGTTTTAATGGATGTTAAAAATGAATACTTAGCATTTATGAAAAAAAACATTTTTATGGGAGAAAGAAAAATTAAAGTTGTATTTGATCCAGGAAATGGAACAACTGCAACTATCATTAAAGATATTATTGAACTATTTGATAATATAATTCCTATTTATATAAATGATATTAGCGATGGAACATTCCCAAATCACCACCCAGATCCAGCTGTTGAAGAGAATATGGAACAATTAAAAAAAGCTGTAAAAGAAAATAAGGCCGATGTTGGTATTGCTTTTGATGGTGATGGAGATAGAATTGGTATTATTGATGAAAAAGGTAATTACATCCCTACTGACAAGTTTATGATAATAATAATTAGAAGTTTAATTAAAACTAGTGAATGTAAAAAATACTTATATGATGTTAAATGTTCAAAATCTTTAGAAGATGAAATAAACAAATTAGGTGGAGAACCTTTTTGCTATAGAACAGGTGCAAGTTTTACAGAATATGGAGTCTTGAGTAATAATCTTGAATTTGGTGGAGAGTTTTCAGGTCATGTATTTTTTAATGATCGTGGCCTTGAATTTGGTAGTGCTATTTATGCTGCATTAAGATTAATTGAAATATTATCTAATTGTAATTTATCAGTAACTGATACTTTAAAAGGAATAAATATTTATCAAGCAACTCCAGAGATAAAAATTCCGATTGAGGAAAATAAAAAAGAAATAGTAGTTAGTAAAGTTAAAGAATACTGTTTAGAAAATAATTATAAAATAATTGATATTGATGGTGTAAGAGTCACATTTGACAATGGTTGGGCTTTAGTTCGTGCTAGTAATACAGGTCCAAACTTAACAATAAGGTTTGAAGCGAAAGATAATACTACTTTAAATAAGATTCAAAAAGAATTCACCGATTTAATTGATACAATAATTAGCAATAATTAAAAGAGTTCAAATTTGAACTCTTATTTTATGCTGTCCTTTTATACATATATACTATTGTGTACGGATTTTGTACATTAATTGGATTTGCAGAACAATTTGTACATGTTGTTGTATTTGATTCTGTTGTTGTAAGTGATAAACTTGGTATTTCTAAAGTCCAGTGGGCAATACTTGAATTAATTGAATCACCTAGAGTTATTGCACTAGTACTGCCGCCAGCATTAACTGCATAATCTCCTGTTCCATTTAGTTTTGTAAAATGATTCAAAGCTACCGTCTTTCCGTTTAAACTCGGAATTACATGACTATGACTTGGTAAGTTATTTGTTGTTAAGGTTACTGTTTTACTTCCGCCTGTATCATTTACTTTATTAGTATTTTCTTTATATCCTACTAAAGTTGTATCTTCTGCATATCTTACCCATGTTCCTCCAAATTTATTTTGAACTTTTTCTACTGTATCATCTTCTGTTGACATATATATACTTCCTACGGGATATACTTTATCCAAAATTGTTGCTGCTGCCATGTTAGTTATTTCATCATTTAATGCCAGTATTTCTTTTTTACTCATATTTATTGGTTTTTTTTCATTTGTTTCTTTTGAATTAAATGATACTGTACATTTCGTACTGGTTGCTTTCATGTCTGCTATTGTTACTTGCCAATTTTCTACATCAAAGGAACCAGTT
>CADBMU010000072.1 GCA_902795845.1 uncultured Erysipelotrichaceae bacterium | reverse complement strand
TCTTTTTTAGTCAAATAATTATTAGTTATTTTATGATCTTTAATTTCTTTAGCTAAAAATGGTATATAGGAATTATCACTTTGACGATAGATTTTAGATAAAGGACAAAAAGAAAATTTATTTGAATCAATTAAATCATTTAATATTAATCCTGCTCCTACTGAAGGTAGTTGAAACGAATCTCCAACTAAAATTAATTGAATATTACTATCTATTCCTTTTAATAGTGCATCCATTAAATAAGTATCTATCATACTAACTTCATCAACTATAATTAATTTTTGATGATTTTTATTATATTCATTTACCCCAAATGCATTTGTATCTTTATTCCACTTTAAGAATCTATGTATTGTAGATGCAGGTAATGTTGTTGATTCAGCCATCTTTTTGCTTGCACGTCCAGTCGGAGCTAAAAGTGCTATATTTGTAGCACAATCTAGTGGGCTTAATTTATAATTATCAATATATAATTTACATATCGCATTGATAATAGTAGTTTTACCTGTTCCAGGACCTCCAGAAATTATTGTAACGCGATTTTGTAAAGCTTTTTTTATAGCATTTTCTTGTTCTTCATTATAATCAACTTCTAAAATATTTTCTAAATACTCTATTTTCTCATCAAGACATTTTATTGTCTTTTTACCATAAGAAACTATATTTTTTAAATTATAAGATATATCTTTTTCCATTTCATAAATTTCTTTTAAGTAGTATTTATTATCAATTAATACTATATAATCATTTTTTATTAGTTCATTTAATAATTCATCAATATAAACTTCATCTAATATTAATTTATAATTAAATTTTAAAGCATCAATAATCTCTTCTTTATAATAATAAGTATCACCATTTGAATTACTTAAATATTGCATACTTTCTAAAATACAAGCTTTAACTCTTACTTCATCATCAAAATTATTATTTTTTAAAAATATGTTATCTAATTTATTAAAAGGAATTATTTCTTTTAAAAGGTATATATTTAAATCTACTAAATTTAAGGTTTTATCTTGATAACGATTAAATATTTTTATAGCTTCTGGTATTGAAAATCCCATTTGTTTTAATTTAACAATTATGTCATCAGATACAGAGGCTTTTAATACTGAGTCATATATTTTTAAAGCTTTTGCTTCAGTAATACCAGGAACCAATAAAAGGTTTGTATAACTTTCTTTAATTTTGTTAATTGCATCTTCTTTAAATGTTTCTACTATTTTTTTTGCTGTCTTACTTCCACAACCTTTTATCAAAGAGCTTGATAAAAATTCAATTATTGATTCTTCGGTAGTTGGAAGAACTTTTTCATAATCATTAAATTTATATTGTTTGCCAAATCTTTCATGCGTAATATAATTACCATATAAAATATATGTATCATCAAAATTAATATCTATAATAGATCCAGTTATAGTAATTGTCTTATTTATTAAATCATTTAATTCTTCATCATTAGTTTCTTTTATGCGAAAAAGCCCTACAAAAAAGCCATTATCATTTTGATAGATTGTATTTTTTATTTTTCCCTTGATGTAATTCATAGTATCACCAAAACAATTGTACCATAAAAAAAGAAAAGAACCTATCTTTTTTTACTAAGTTCTTCTTCTAATATTTTTTCTATTTGATTGTAGTTATATGTATATCTAGCTAATATACTTTCTTTTATTTTATGAGGTATTTTTATTCTTAATTCACTTTCAATTGTTATAAGCATCCATTTGATGTTTGCAGGAGTTAACGATTTAAGCATATTTTTAAATATTTGAACAAATTCTTCTGATGAATAATTTAAATATTTTTTTAGTTCTACTAAGTTATCATATTCAGTTCGAGCCTGATTAAATTCATCGACTTTAATATTTAAATTTTTATTTTTATCATAATCTAGACCATCAAGCATTTTTTGATTATCGTAAACTGGAGCTAATTTTGCATATGTGCTATTTTCTGCAATCATCCAGTTATATGAAGCACCATCCCACTGACAAGTAATAATGTCAAACATAAATTTTTCATTCAAATTATACATTATATTTTTTACTATAACTTCTTTATTAGGATAATAATTATATCTAATTTCTAATAAATTCCATATATCTATCAAATTATTAAATTTATCAAAATTAAATTCTTTTTTCTCTAAGGTATTATCATTATAATATTCATAAATAAGGTCATCACCAGATATATAGTTGTAATTTGAATCTTTAAAGTTTTGGGAAATAACACCATATTCACCATTTATACAAGCAAGATCATAACATGCATGTTCAATACCGAGATATTCCAACATTTTATCAGCTAACATTTCTTTAACAGCTTCTTCTTTTGAGCATGATTTAAAATAGTAAATAGCATTATTGATTGTAATCATAATTATATTAGAATCTCGGTTAATATCAGAATTATTTTTTATCGCAACACTACCATATTTTTCTAGTAAATAACTATCTAAATCTATATACCCATCTAGATTTCTTTCTATAAAGTTTAAACCCTTAATCATTTTTTATCTCCTTGAAAATATAAGTATTATTTTTTACTAAAACGTAACTTTCTTCATTATAATATTCTTTGGTTATAGGATTGCTTTCTTTTTCTAGATATTTATTATCATAAAGTACTTTTAATGTTATTTTATTATCTTTACATATATCTTTTAAGTAACAATCTTTAGCTGCTTCCTCTATTCTTTTTTCTGTAACCTTAATTAATCTATCATTATGTGTTTTTATAATATTGTAAACAGTAGGTATTAAAATTATTAAAATAATAGCTACTATAGTTATATTAATAATTACTTTATTTCTATTCATGTTTTTCTCCATAATAATTTTTTATAAATTCTTCTCTAAATTCTAACATCTTATCATTTTTTATAGCTTCTCTTATTTCTTCTGTAAGTCTTATTAAATATCGAATATTATGAATTGATAAAAGTCTTGCTCCAAATGTTTCATTAGCAGTTATTAAATGTCTTATATAAGCTTTTGTATAATTTTTACAAGTATAACAATCACAACCATTTTCTAAAGTTGTAAAATCTTCTTTATATTTAGCATTTTTAATGTTAATTTTGCCATATTTTGTTAAGGCATGTCCATGTCTTGCAAGTCTTGTTGGAGATACACAATCAAAAATATCTATTCCTCTTTTGACATTTTCTACTATGTCAATTGGGTCACCTACACCCATTAAATAACGAATTTTATCAGTTGGTAAGTATTTAGTAGAATATTCAACCATTTCATACATTGTAGGCTTATCTTCTCCAACACTTGTTCCTCCAATTGAATAACCATCAAAATTCATTTTAGTTAATTCTATAGCACAGTGTTTTCTTAGATCTTCATAATCTCCACCTTGTACTATTCCAAATAAAATTTGATTTTCTCCTTTAAATACATCTTTTCCTCTTTTAGCCCATCTAAGTGTTCTTTCTACACTATTTTTAACATAATCATATTCTGCTGGATAACCAATACATTCATCAAAACTCATTACTATATCACTGCCTAAATTTTCTTGAATTTTAATTGATTTTTCAGGAGTTAATAATAGATTATCCCCATTTAAGTGATTTTTAAACTTAACTCCCTCTTCCGTTATATCTTTTGGTTTAGCTAAAGAAAAAACTTGGAATCCACCTGAATCAGTTAATATTGGGCCATCATAATTCATAAATTTATGTAAGCCACCAGCTTTTTTTACTATCTCATCACCTGGTCTTAACCATAAATGATAAGTGTTTGCAAGAGTTATACCTGCGCCACATGCTTTAACTTCTTCTGGAGACAATGTTTTTACCGTTGCTTGAGTACCAACTGGCATAAACATTGGTGTTTCATAAACTTTACCATTGTATCTAATTTCACCAAGTCTTGCTTTAGTATTCTTTTCTGTTTTTAATAATTTATATTCTAACTTCATTTAAATCACCTTACATTTTGATTATATCATAAAATTTCTTTAAAACCTATTATCTATGTTATAATCTTTCTAAATATGTTAGTTAAAAACTTTAAACCAATATCAAATATTTTTATATTAAATTATTATAAAAACCACATTTATTTTTAAATGTGATTTTATTTTATAAACATTGCATCTCCAAATGAGAAAAAATGATATTTTTTCTTAATAGCTTCACTGTAAGCATTAAGCATTATTTCTTTACTAGATAGTGCACTAACAAGCATTAATAATGTTGATTTTGGTAAATGAAAATTTGTAATTAATCCATCAATTGCTTTAAATTCGTACCCAGGATATATAAAGATATCAGTATTTCCACTACACTCTTTAAATATATTATATTTAGTCATAATTGTTTCTAATGTTCTAGTTGATGTTGTACCAATAGCATATATTTTTCTTCCTTCTTTTTTAGCAAGATTTAAAGTATCAGCTGTATCTTTATTCATTATATAAAATTCTGTATGCATATGATGTTTCTCTACATCTTCTACTTCTACAGGTCTAAAAGTACCAAGACCTACGTGAAGAGTTACATATTTTATAATTACACCTTTATTTTCAATTTCTTGAAGTAATTCTTTTGTGAAATGAAGTCCAGCCGTTGGTGCTGCTGCAGATCCAATATTTTTAGCATAAACAGTTTGATATCTTGATTGATCTTCTAACTTCTCGTGAATATATGGTGGAAGCGGCATTGTTCCAAGTTCTTCTAAAATTTCCATTAAAATTCCATTATAAACTAGTTGTACATGAGTTATGCCATCATTTAATTTTTTTACTACTTTAGCTTTAAGTTTACCATCTCCAAAAGTTATAATGGTGTTTTCATGTAATCTTTTTTGAGGTTTAGCAAGACATTCCCATGTATTATCACCAAGGTCTTTAAGAAGTAACAATTCTATTACTGCTTTAGTATCTTCTTTCTCACCAATAAGTCTCGCAGGGATAACTTTAGTATCATTAAGTACTAATACATCACCTTTATTTAAATAATTTATAACATTTTTAAATACTTCGTCTTTCGTTTTACCAGTTTTCTTATCTAAAATCATAAGTTTAGATTCACTTCTATTTTTAATTGGTGTTTGAGCAATTAATTCCTCTGGTAAATTATAATCAAATTCTTTTGTCGTCATTTTTATCACCACTTTATAATTTTTTAGTTTTAATATTTTCTAAAAACTCTTTTGCTTTTTCTTCAAAATCTTCTAGAGTACTATCATTATTTATATAATAATCATAATTATAATTATCTACATTCATATCAGACGTATTTGAATTAATATTATCTAGATTTTTTCTTTTTATTAAAATTGTTTTAGCTCCGCTAGCTTCAACTACTTTTAATATTTCTTCTGGTTCTCTTATATGAATAAACATTATTTCATCATTACTTTGATAGAAATAATCTATTTTTTTCATAATATCATGAAATGGATAATCATTATAATTTGTTAGTAAAGCTTTTAAGTCAGATAAAAATTTACGATCTTTTTCTTCTTTTTTACCATTCCAACCACAATAACTAGCTATTTCTTTTACTTTATCTACTGATGAAACATTAAATACTTTTGCATACTTTGAAATAAAATTTACAAAAGTATCTTTACCACTTCCACCAGTTCCATTAATTACAAATATCTTTTTATCCATTGCATATTTCTCCATCTAAGCTAAAACTTTTAGCATCAGTTATTTTAACATTTACAATTTTACCAATATTAGATTTATCACCAGTTATATTAACTAATTTCATTGTATCAGTATATCCAAATAATTTAGTGGAATCTTTTTCACTAATTCCTTCAACTAAAACTTTAACGTTTTTATCTAGATATTTTTCATTAGCTTCTTTACTATACTTATTTATAAGTTCATTTAATTTATAAAGTCTTTCTTCTTTAGTTTTTAAATCAATTGAATCTTTAATAAGACTTGCAGGTGTTCCTTCCCTTTTAGAATAAATAAAAGTATATGCTCCATCAAATTTACATTTTTCTACAACATCTAAAGTTTCATTAAAGTCTTCTTCTGTTTCATTAGGAAAACCTACTATTATATCAGTAGTAATTGCTACATCTTTTACTTTGGATTTTATCTTTTTATATAACTCTAAATACTCTTCTTTAGTGTAACGTCTACCCATTAGTTTTAATATTTTAGAAGATCCTGATTGTAAAGGTAAATGGATATAAGGCATAATATTTTCATATTTAGCAATAATATCTATCATTTCATCAGTAAAATCCCAAGGATGAGAAGTTACAAATCTAACTCTTTCAATATTTGTTTTAGCAACATTTTCTAATAAAGTAGCAAAGTCATAGTTTTCTTCTAAATCTTTACCATAAGCATTTACGTTTTGTCCTAATAATGTTACTTCTTTATATCCATTATTTTTTAAATCAATTACTTCTTCTAATATTTTATCCATTTTTCTACTTCTTTGTTTACCACGAGTATATGGAACTATACAATAAGTACAAAATTTATCACATCCATACATAATATTTACCCAAGCTTTAATTTTAGAATCTCTTGAATAAATGACATTTTCAAATACATTTCCTTCATTAGAATATACTTCTATATCAAGTTTACCTTTAGCATTTAATATAAGTTTAGGTAATTCATTAATATTATGGGTTCCAAAAACTATATCGACATAAGGATGTTTTGTTTTTATTTCATTTACAACATTTTCTTCTTGACTCATGCAACCACCAATAGCTACAATTAATCCTGGTTTTTCTTTTTTTAAATGTTTACAGCGTCCAAGATATCCAAATACTTTATCATGAGCATTTTCACGTATAGCACAAGTGTTTAATACGACAATATCAGAATCTTCTAAATTATCTGTTGAGGTAAATCCTAACATTTCTAAATATTTTCTTATTTCTTCTGAGTCATGCACATTCATCTGGCAACCATATGTTTTTAAAAAATACTTTTTATTTTCAAATATTTTTTTTATATTATTATCATTTTCTAAATAGTCAACTTTTTTATCAGTTCTTTTTCTTGCTTCTTTTAAATCAGGTAAATTCATTCTATCACTTCCAAACAGTTAAATTATACCAAAAAAAGGCCTTTTATTAAAGTACCTTTTTATTTACATTTTTATTATATATTTCTTGATTGATCTATTAAGAAAAAATTGTATTTATGTAAAATCTATGATATTATTAATTTAGTGAGAAGCAAAAAGTCTTCTAGGGACTTGATGCTTGCCACGTTTTTGCGGTAAGCACCTTTATTCAGGTTATAAGAATAAAGATGCTTTTTTTGTTATTTACAAATAATAACTATTATTACAATGAATAATGCTATTATTATAAATAACTGAATAGTTATTAAGTTAAATAGTCTTGCGACTAAATATTGTTTGTTATTCATTATTACCACC
>CADBMU010000071.1 GCA_902795845.1 uncultured Erysipelotrichaceae bacterium | reverse complement strand
ATAATAATATAAAAAAACGAGTAATTGTTTAAAAATTACTCATTTTTTGATAGAATGTATATAGGTGAGATAATGAAGAATATATATGATTATCCAAGAGAATCTTTAGAAGATTATTTTGTTAGTATAAATGAAAAAAAGTTTAAGGCTACACAAGTATATGAATGGCTTTATGAAAAGAGAAATAGTGATGTAAACTCCTGGTCTAATATTAAAAAGGATATTAGAGATAAAATACTTAAAGATTTTTCTTTTGATAGTATTGAAATTAGTAAAGTAGAAAAAGATGATTTGACCAGGAAGTATTTATTTAAATTAAATGACTTTGAAAAAATAGAAGCAGTATTAATGATGCATGATTATGGAACAAGTATATGTGTTTCAAGTCAAGTTGGATGTAATATGGGATGTGCTTTTTGTGAAAGTGGTAGACTTAAAAAAGTTAGAAACTTAGAAACCTATGAGATGGTTGAACAAATATTGTTGGTAGAAAAAGAGGCAAATGTTAGAATTGATAGCGTTGTTATTATGGGAATTGGAGAACCATTAGATAATTATGATAATGTTATTAATTTTATAAAGATAATAAATGATGCTAAAGGTATAGCCATTGGAGCACGTCACATAACCGTTTCTACTTGTGGTTTAATACCTAAAATAAAAGAATTTATGAAGTTACCATTACAAGTGAATTTAGCAATATCATTACATGCTTCAAATAATGAGTTAAGAAGTCGCATAATGAATGTAAATAAAGCGTATAATATTTATGATTTAATAGCGTGTATTAAGGAATATATACAATATACCAATAGACGAGTAACCATAGAATATGTTATGCTAGATAATGTAAATGATAATGAAAGTAATGCTTTAGAATTAGCAGAACTATTAAAAGGAATGAATGTTTATGTAAATTTAATTCCTTATAATGAAACTAATCATTTAGAATTTAAAAGAAGCAGTAAAAATAGAATATTTAAATTTTATGATATTTTAAAACAAAATAAAATTAATGTAACAATCAGAAAAGAATTTGGTGGTAAAATATCAGCTGCTTGTGGACAATTAAGAAGCAAAGAGGTGAAATAAATGAAATCCTTTTATTTAACAGATGCAGGAAGAGTTAGAAGTCATAATGAAGATAGTGTAACAATATTAAAAAATGCTACAGGTGAATATTTAATGATTGTAGCTGATGGAATGGGTGGACATAGAGCTGGTGAAGTTGCTTCTTCTATGGTAGTAACCCATTTTGGTAAAAGATTTATGGGAACAAGTAGCATGGGCTCAAAATTAGATGCAGTTAATTGGATTCGTGATAATATAAATGAAGTTAATGAAGAAATATTAAAATATGCTGAAGAAAATCCAAATTCTAAAGGACTTGGAACAACGGCTGTAATGGCACTTTTAACAAAAGATTATTTAATATTTGCAAATGTTGGTGATTCTTCTGGCTTTATAATGAAAAATAATGAAATACATAAAGTAACAAAAGACCATACCCTAGTAAATCTTTTAGTTCAATCTGGTGATATTACTGAAGAAGAAGCAAAATATCATCCTAAGAAAAATGTTTTAATGAAAGCACTTGGTGGAGCAGAAAAAGTTGAACCTGACATCTTTGATGTAGATACTAAGAGCGAAGCAATTTTACTTTGTAGTGATGGATTAACTTCAATGTTAAGTAATGATCAAATAGAGCATGTTTTAAATGATAATGAATTAACAATAGAAGAAAAGGTAACTAAATTAATAAGAAAATGCAATATTAGAGGTGGAAATGATAATATCTCAATTGCATATTTAGTAATAGAAAGCGGTGAGAAAGAATGATCATGAAGGGGCAAAAGATTAGTGATCGTTATCAAATAATTAAGTCAATTGGTGAAGGTGGAATGGCTAATGTTTACCTTGCATATGATACTATATTAGATAGAAATGTAGCAGTAAAAGTATTACGCGGTGACCTTGCTACTGACGAAAAATTTGTAAGACGTTTTCAAAGAGAAGCTTTATCAGCTTCAAGTCTTAATCATCCAAATATTGTGGAAGTTTATGATGTTGGGGAAGATAATGGTCAATATTATATAGTAATGGAATATATCGAAGGTAAACATTTAAAAGAGTTGTTAAAAAAACGTGGACATTTAACAATAACTGAAGTTGTAGATATAATGTTACAAATTACAGATGGTATGAGTGTTGCTCATGATTCTTATATAATTCATCGCGATATAAAACCACAAAATATAATGATTTTAGAAAATGGTCTTGTAAAAATTACTGATTTTGGTATAGCTATGGCCATGAATGCAACCCAACTTACTCAAACAAATTCTGTAATGGGAAGTGTTCATTATCTTCCACCAGAACAAGCTAATGGTAAAGGTGCAACTTTACAAAGTGATATTTATTCTATGGGAATTTTAATGTATGAACTTCTAACAGGAAAATTACCATATCGTGGTGAAAATGCTGTAGAAATCGCATTAAAGCATCTAAAAGAACCACTTCCAAGTATTAGAGAAGAAATACCAAATATTCCAAATAGTATAGAAAATATTATAAAAAAAGCTACTGCTAAAAATATCAAAAATAGGTATGCTGATGCTAGAGAAATGCATGAAGACTTACTTACTTGTTTAGATGATTCAAGAAAAAATGAACCACCATATCAATTTAAATATTCTGAAAATAATTATGATGATACTAAAATGGTTAAAATAATAAAAGAACCAGATGCAAAAGCTAAAAAACAAAAAGAAGGTAGTGAAGAAGTTATAGCAAAACAAATCACTCCAGAAGAATTGAAAAAACAAAATAAATTAGTAGTTTTACTTGCAGCAATATTTACAGGACTTGTAGTAGTAATTACTTCAATTGTTGTTTTAATACCACTTATAACTGGTGGTAAAGAATTAAAGGTTCCTGATGTAACTAATATGTCTGTAACAAAAGCAATTGATGAATTACAAAATGCTGGATTTAAGGTTAGTGACGAACAACAAGAAATATCTTCTACTGATATAGATGAAGGAAATATTGTAAAAACTAATCCAGCTGCTGGTAGCAAGAGAACAAAAGGTACTTCAATAACATTGTATGTTTCTGTTGGAGACACTAAAATAACAATAGAGAACTATAAAGATAAAAATTATTTAGAAATTAAAGGTGCTTTAGAAGCTTTAGGACTTAGAGTTGTTGTTGAGAAAAAAGAAGTTGATGAAAATTCTAATACAAAAGATGGTCAAATAATTGAACAATCTGTAGCTGAAGGAGAAAAACTTTCAGTAGGTGAAACAATTACTCTTTATATTCCTGATATTATTAGTAAATTCCCTAATTTTACTGATGGAAGTTACTCTGTATCAGAAGTTCAAAAATTCTGTGATGAACATAATATTAAACTAGAAGTTGAAGAAGTTGAAACAAGCGATTATCAAGCTGGAGCAATATACTATCAAAATAAACCTGAAGGTTATACTATAGCTGAAGGTGTTACTTTAAAAATTAGAGTGGCAAAATCTCCTTCAGAAACAGAAACTGATAATTGTGAAGAAACAGGATTATGTTAATATGGAAGGACAAATAATAAAAATAATAAGTAACACTTATAGTGTTAAAATTAATAATGAAGTATATGAATGTAAAGCTCGAGGTAAATTTCGTAATGATAAAATAACTCCAGTAGTAGGGGATAGATGTATTATTGATTGTAAAAATTGTTACATTATTGATATTTTACCTCGTAAAAACTTTTTAGAAAGACCACTTATTGCTAATATAGATATGGCAGTAATAGTTACAAGTGTAAAAAAGCCAGATTTATCTTTAAATCTACTGGATAAATTAATAAGCTTAATTACAATTAATAAAATAGTTCCAGTAATATGCTTTACTAAATTGGATTTATTAAATAAAGAAGAATTAAAAGATTTAAAAAAATTAATTAAATACTATAAAGCTATTGGTATAAAAGTCTTTACAAATAAAAAAGTAAGAAAGTTAATGAAAGAATTAAAAAATAATATTGTAGTATTTACTGGCCAAACAGGAGCTGGTAAATCTACTTTGTTAAATAAGATATCTCCTGTTTTAAATCTTAAAACAGGAGAAATATCAGAAAGTCTAGGTAGAGGAAAGCATACTACTCGTCATGTAGAATTATTTGAAATTAAAAAAATGTATATAGCTGATACCCCAGGATTTTCATCATTAGACATTAGTAATTATTCTAAAGAAGAAATAAAAAATAGTTTTATAGAATTTAGAGATAATAATTGTAAATTTAGTGATTGCTTTCATATTAATGAAAAACAATGTGAAATAAAAGATAAAGTTAATAGGGGAATAATTTTAAAATCAAGATATGAAAATTATTTAAATTTTATTAAAAAATAAGGAGGGCTCATGAAAATATCTGTATCATATTTAAGTAGTATTTTTGATAAAAAGAGTACAATAAGATTAATTGATAATTCTAATGCTGATATGATTCATGTTGATTTAATGGATGGAATGTTTGTTCCTAAAAGAAATTTTTATATAGAAGAAACATTAGAAGATTTAAAAGATACAAAAAAACCATTAGATATTCATTTAATGGTCTATGAGCCAGAAAAATATATTAAAGATTTAAGTACTTTAAAACCTGAATATATTACTTTTCATTTAGAAAGTAAAACAGATATAAAAGAAACAATTAAATTAATTAAATCTTACGGTATAAAGGTCGGTATTTCAATTAAACCTAATACTGACATATCATATTTAGAACCATATTATAATGATATAGATTTAATACTTGTAATGTCTGTTGAACCTGGTGCAGGAGGTCAAAGATTTATTTTCGATATGTTAGAAAAAGTAGAAGATTTAAATGACTTAAAATATAATAAAGGTTATAAATTCATGATTAGTGTTGATGGTGGTTTAAATGAATATTCGGCCATAAAGTGTCGTGATAGTGGAGCAAACATAATAGTTAGTGGTTCTTATGTTTGCCGTCATGAAAACTACAATGAAAGAATTAACTTATTAAGAAAATAAAAATCTCACAAAAATGTGGGATTTTTTTTGATATAAAAAAATAGACTAATGTCTATTATTTAGATAAAGTTCTTGCTTCTCTAGAACTAATAATTACTTTTTTACCATCGATTGTTTTCTTTTGTAAATTTGGTTTTTGTCTGCTTTTAGTAGCATTACATGCTTTACTTCTTAAATTAACTGACAAAGGTTTTTTATTTGTTATTTTTGTTGCCATTTAAGTCACCTCAACTTTCGCTCTTCTTTAAAGATTTTACTATAAAAATATATTAAAGTCAAATGAATATATGCAAAAAATAATCTTTTTTTACTTTTATAATTATGTTATAATCTTATTAAGATAAAGGAGTTTTTATTATGGATGAAATAACTAAAGAATTAGAAACGTTAAATGATATACCAAAAAGTGATGATAATGTTCTTGATTTTGCTTCAGAAATTCAATCAATAAATGAGGATTTAGATCGAGTTGGAGAAACAATTGATGGAATTGAAAAACTTACTGATAATATTGAAGATGTTAAAGTAAAGAAAAAATTAAAAGATAAAATAAAAGAAAAATGGCAATCTTTTAGTAAAAAGAAAAAAGTAGGAATTATAGTAATCATAGTAATTATATTACTTGCAATAATTGGTTTAATAACTTTTTTAGTATTAAATAATAAAAAAGATAATAAAGTAGAGAAAAAAGAAGATGTTATTTTAGAAGCTGATAATTATCGCTATGAAAATGGTAAATTAATTCTTTTAGGTGATAAAGATAAAGAACTTGGTAAATATAATTGTAAAAACAAAGATGAAAAATTATGTTATGTTGCATATTATGAAAAAGACGAAAAAATAGATAATCCTAAAAAAATTGATGAAGAAGGTAATATTCTTGAGACAAGATCTACAATAATTAATGATAAATATGTTTTTATCCATGATTCTAAAAAAGAAGACGATGAAAAAGTTAATTTATATGATATAACAGATGCTAAAACATTAGAAGAATATAATGCAATTAAATATATTAAAGATAATTATGCTATTGTAAAAGATTATACTGGTTCTTATGGAATCATTGAATTAAATGATGAAGTACTTACTAAAATACAATTTAATTATGATAATTTAGCAATTATAAGTGATAATGATAAAAATTTGATAATTGCAAATGAAAGTGGTCGTAATTATTTAATAGATTTAAATGAAAAGATTTATACTAAGGCTATTTCAATGGATATTGTTAACTATAATGATAAATACTTAGTAGCAGTTGATGATGAAGGTAAATATTATCTATATGATTATAAAAATAATTTAGTATATGATGATAGTTTTGATTATATAAAATTATTAAATGATTATAATTTGTTTATTAAAGATAAAAAGGTATTTTTAAATACAAGTGATGGAGCTAAATTTACTGAAAATGGTTTTGATATCAATAATAAATACAAATATTATCAAAAATTATATATTTATGATGAAGATAATAAATTAAGTGATACTTATGAAGCATTTTCAGTTAAAGATAATACTACTTCTATAACACTAACAATTGATTCTAAAGATTATGTAATAAGTAAAATAGAAGGAAAAATATCAGCAACATCAAAATATGTTAATTATTTTGATGGAATATTATATATCTATGATAACCCTGATAAAACTAATTTAATTGGGGAATATAAATGTACTAATAAAAATATTTTGAGTGAAAATTCAACTAGTTTTGAAAATTGTTATATTGCTAGTGATAGTGCCTTAAAATCTGATAATGATATGTCTTCTACAACAAGCAGTGGTATGATTCCAATTTTAAATCATCGTTTTGTCTTTATAAAAGATAATCCAAATGCTGTAAGTGAAGGTAATACAAATATTGTCTTATATGATTTAAGTACTAAAAAAGTAATTTCTAAATATTTAAGTGTTAATTCAACATTAAATACAAATATTAATGAACCTTCATTACAAACAGAATCTAATATAAATATAATAGCTAAAAATAATAAGAATAAATATGGTATTGTAAAAATTAGTGATAGTGGAGTATCTTCAGTTTTACCATTTAACTATTCTTCATTAGAAATAATTGGAAATTATTATTTAGTTAATAATGATGGTTATATTTTAGTTGATAATAGTGGTAAAGAAATTTCTAAAAAAATTAATGCTAAAATTAGAGGATATAATACTAAATATATTAAAGCAATAGAAAATAATATGTATTATGTATATGATTATAATGGAAATAAAATTAATACTACTGGTAGCAAATATATAGAACTTTATGATAATTATTTTGCTACTGTAGATTCAACAAATAAATTAAATATTTATGCTTACACCGATCCATCTAAAGCTTTAATAAAAGATTCTATACAACTTGCAAGTGATAAATATTATGGTGAGGGAGCTTTAGCATTTAGAATATCTTTTACATCAACTACTGCCAACGTTAGTATTTTAAAAGATGGTAATTATATAAGTAGTGTATATTCTTTAATTGAAACAACACAAAATAGTAGTGAAAATTCAACTAATGAAGGAGGATTAAATGAATAAGTATAAAAAGGGTGCACTTATAATATCAATAATACTTTTAGTAATAACATTACCTCTAACTGTAATGGGGATTATCTATAATAAGGAAATTAAAAATGTAGATAATCCTTCTAAATTATTTCATTATGACAATAAATTATATTTTTATAATGAAGTTGGAGATTTAATAGGAAATTATAAATGCAATTTTAAAAATTGTTCTTATGCAAAACAAACAATTGATGATGAAGAGTATAATATTAATTATTATAAAAGTGATATAAGTGATACTAAATTAATTAATAATAGATATGCTTTTATAGCTGATTATAAAGATAATGTTGGTTTAATAAATCTATATGATATAAAAGATAATAAATCAGTTGCAATGTATAAAAGTGTTAAAAATTATGGCGTTGGTATAAATAATAATTATTATATAGTTGCTGGTGTTACTGGAAAATATGGAGTAATTGAGATTTCTAATAGTGAAGTTAAAACAATCTTACCATTTACTTATGATTTTATAGGGTTGCAAAATGACATTGACTTAGAAACTAATAAAATTTCATCAGATACATTTATTGTAAAAAAAGATAATACTTGGTTTTTGACAGATGTTAATGAAGCAATTTTTACTGAAAAAATGCTAAACCCAATCGTTGATTTTGATACTAAAACTTTCATTACCAAAAATGATAATTATAATCTTTATAATTATAATGGTACATTAAGATTAAATGGTAGTTATAAATATTTAAATTATATTTCAAAATATATTGAAGTAAAAGATATTAATAATAATTATTATATTTTGGATGGTAATACACTTAGTATAGTTTCAAATACATTTGCTACTAATGACGAAAGTGTTATAGAAACTACTGTTAATAGCGATAATAAACTAGAAATTAAAATTGATAATGAAATTAAACAAACTATTGATATTTTATAAAAAATAAGATAATATATAATTTGTAAAAACGAAGAAAAAGAGGAGTATTATATACAAAATTAAAGAGAGTTAACGTTTGGTGTAAGTTAATATTCTTGTATATAAGAAGGTAGCTTTGGAGTTGAATGACTGAAATTATAGTAAGTTATATCCGCATTATGTGCGTTAAAAAAATAAGTTTAAATAAGGTGGTACCACGGCATTATGTCGTCCTTTAGGTACCACCTTTTTATTTTAGAAAGAGGTATTTTATGTTAGAAACAAAATATGATCATAAAAAAGTTGAAGTAAACAAATATGAATTTTGGAAAGATCATGGTTATTTTGAGGCTGGAAAAAATAAAGGAGCAAATCCATACTGTATTGTAATTCCACCACCAAATGTTACTGGTAAATTACATATTGGACATGCTTATAATGTAGCTATTCAAGATGCAATTATAAGATATAAAAGAATGCAAGGTTTTGATACATTATGGCTTCCTGGAATGGATCATGCTGCCATAGCAACTGAAGCAAAAGTTGTTAAGAAATTAAAAGAAAATGGTATTGATAAGTATGAGTATGGACGCGAAAAATTCTTAGATTCTTGTTGGGAATGGACTCATGAATATGGTGATAATATTCGTAAACAGTGGGCTGCAATGGGTGTATCTGTAGATTATTCACGTGAAAGATTTACCCTTGATGAAGGACTTAATCATGCTGTTACAAAAGTATTTGTAGACTATTACAATAAAGGACTTATATATCGTGGTGAAAAAATAATTAACTGGGATCCTGTAGCAGGGACAGCATTATCTAATGAAGAAGTAGTATTTAGTGAAGAAAAGAGTGCTTTTTATCATATAAAATACAAAATAGAAAATAGTGAAGAGTATTTAGATGTTGCTACTACAAGACCTGAAACTTTATTTGGTGATACTGCTGTTGCTGTAAATAGCGAAGATGAAAGATATAAAAAATATATTGGACTTAATGTTGAATTACCATTTATGAATAAAGTTATTCCAGTTATTGCTGATGAACATGCTGACATGACTAAAGGCACAGGAGTTGTTAAAATTACTCCAGCTCATGACCCTAATGATTTTGAAGTAGGTAATAGACACAATCTTGAAAGAATTTGTATCATGAATGATGATGCAACTATGAATGAATTTTGTCCTAAAAAATATGTTGGATTAACTCGTGAAGAATGTCGTGAAGAAGTATTAAAAGATTTAGAAAAAGCAGGATTACTACTTGAAGTAGAACCTCTTGTTCATGAAGTTGGTCATTCAGAACGTACAGGTGCTATGGTAGAACCAATGATAAAAAAGCAATGGTTTGTTAAGATGCGTGGACTTGCTGATCATGTTCTTGAAAATCAAAAAAATAAAGATACAAAAGTTAATTTTTTCCCTGAAAGATATGAAAAAACTATGAATCACTGGATGGAAATAACATATGATTGGTGTATTTCTCGTCAATTATGGTGGGGACATAGAATACCTGCATGGTATAAAGGCGAAGAAGTTTATGTTGGACTAACTCCACCAGAAGGTGATGGATGGGTTCAAGACGAAGATGTACTAGATACATGGTTCTCATCAGCATTATGGCCTTTCTCAACGCTTGGATGGCCAGAAGAAACTGAAGATATGAGAAAATTCTTTCCAAATGACTGTTTAGTAACAGGTTATGATATTATTCCTTTTTGGGTTAATAGAATGACTTTCCAATCACTTGAACTTACTGGAAAAAGACCATTTAAAGATTGTGTAATTCATGGACTTGTTAGAGATAAAGAAGGAAGAAAAATGTCTAAATCTCTTGGTAATGGTGTTGATCCTTTTGATATGATTGAAAAATATGGAACAGATGCATTAAGATATTATTTAAATACGGATTGTGCTTTTGGAACAGATTTAAGATTTGATGAAATAAAAATGACATCTACATGGAATTATATTAATAAAATATGGAATGCTTCTCGTTTTGTTTTAATGAATATAGAAGACTTAAAAGAAATTAAATTAGATAATTTATCTAAAGAAGATAAATGGATATTAACTAAGTATGAAAAATTAGTAGAAAGTACTATTAAACATATGGATAAATATGAATTTAATTTAGTTGGATCTGAAACATATAATTTTATTTATGATGATTTTTGTAGTAATTATATAGAATTTGCTAAATTTAATTTAGATAGTATTTCTACAAAATCAGTATTATGTTACGTTTTAACTGGTATTTTAAAATTATTACATCCATTTATGCCATTTGTAACTGAAGAAATATATAGTATTCTACCAATTAAAGAGTGTGAATCAATTATGATTTCAAAATATCCAGTAGCAAATAAAGAATATATCTTTGATATTGAAGAAAAAGAAGTTGATAATAAGATTGATTTCATTAAAAATTTTAGAAATATAAAAGCAGAAAACAATATTAGTAAAGATGCAAAAGTAATGATTAATACTGATGATGAGATAATTATTAAAATGTTAAAATTAACTGATAATATTATAACTGAGCCTTTAGATGTTAACTCTTACCAAGTTTCAAGTGGAGATATAAAAGCAACTATTTACTTTGAAAAAGTAATTACAGAAGAAGAAATTGCTTTAAAAAACAAAAATATTGAAAATTTAAAAAATAGTATTGCAAGACGTAAAAAATTACTTGCTAATGAAAATTATGTCAATAAAGCTCCGGCAAGTTTAGTTGAGAGTGAAAAAGCTAAATTATTAGAAGAAGAAAAAAATTTGGAAGAATTATTAAAATAATTAAAATTTTTTGAAATTTAACAGATTTTGAAAATTGTTAAAAATAACTTTACCAATTTTTATATTTTTGTATACAGATTTT
>CADBMU010000070.1 GCA_902795845.1 uncultured Erysipelotrichaceae bacterium | reverse complement strand
TTTATTTAGATAATCTTTATTTAGATAATAAAAAATATCATTATTATTTCTTCCTAAAACCATTAGATTAGCATTACTTTCTATTATTTTTGTGATATCTTTTTTTCTAATTAACACAATGGGCTTAGATAAACTTTTATGAGAAATAAGAGTTTTTTTCATTTGCTTTTTATTTTTCATAACAAAATTACCAGCAATGTTAATTAACTCTTGAGGATTTCTATAAGTCATTTTTAATTTTTTAATAGAGCTATTTTTAAAGTATTTTTTAAAATTTAAGAATATATTTAAATCACAACCGGTAAAACGATAAATAGATTGAAAATCATCACCAACACAAAAAATAGTAGAATTACACTTTTTATAAATAGCAATTATTAAGTTTAACCTAACTAAAGATGTATCTTGAAATTCATCAATAATAATATATTTATATATTTTTTTTATACCATGTGAATTTATAATATCTGTAGCTTTAGTAATCATATCATTAAAATCTACTTCTAAGGCAGCACTTAAATTATTTTCATACAATTTATAAATATTAATAATATTAATTAAATTCATATATAATTCTAGTCTTTTATTTTTATTTTTAATCTTTTTAATTTTTAAAAATATTTCTTTGAATTTGTATTCATTATAGTTACTGGCTTTAAAAAGATTAATGAATCTTAAAGCCAGTTTTATAAAATGATTTTCATCATTAACATATTTTATAAATTTCTTATACTTCTTTTTATACAATCTTATATTATCAAGATAATTATTAATCGTATGTAATAATAAATTTGGTTCACACAATTTTATATTTTCATCATAATCCTTTAAGATATTTAAAGATAATTTATGAAATGTAAAAACATCAATGTTATTATTTAATTTATTTTTCAAGTCATTTACTGAAGCATTAGTAAAACTTATACAAAGAATATCATCTTCCGTATATCCATTTGCAAGTAAAAAATCTATCTTTCCTAAGATAGTTGTTGTTTTTCCAGCCCCAGCTCCAGCAATTAAAAGTGTATTTTTAAAAGTTTTAATAGCTTTTAATTGATATTTATCAAAATTAATATTTTCCATAAAAACTTATTATAAACATTTTTATTAAAACATTTGTCACAAATTGTCGAAAGCCTTGAAATATAAAAAATAACTATATAATACATACACGAGAAGCAGAAAGAAGATGCTTGCTACCTTTTTACGGGACTAAATTCAGGGGTTTTGGTTAAAACAAAAAGAAGGTAGTAAATATGAGTAAGAAAGATTTTATAATCTTAGGGTTATTTATCTTAATAATCATATTATTATATATAATTTTAAAATTAATATAATAAAAAATAATAAAAAAAGCATCTTTATATCATTCCTGAATAAAGATGCTTGAACACCAAAGTGGCAAGCATCAAGTCCCAAAGAACTTTTTGCTTCTCACTAAATTAATAATAACACATTAATTTCGACTTGACAAGTACCGTTGGGGAGGGGGTATAATAGAAACATAAGATATACTATGAAGGAGTAGATGTTATGTTGAAATTAAAAAGATTTGATAAAAATAAGAGAAAATTAAATAGTAAATATGTAATAATAGCAGGTATAATGTTAATATTTATGTTATCTATGTTTGCATTGTATAAATCATATGCTTTATACAAAGTACAAGAAGAATATGATGTAATAAAATCAAGAATAGGAGAATTTAATACTGAAGATATAATATTATCTTATACAGTTAATGGAGAAAAAACAGATATAAACTTTCCAAGTAAAGAAAGTAATTATACAGTAAATAGTGTAGAATGTAGTGATGGTACAACAGCTGGATGGGATAATAACACCTGGGGACTTATAAATATTTCCCCAGGAGCTAGTAAGAAAATCAAGTGTAACATAGATTTTAAAGGACCATATAAAGAAAATATACTAAATGGAACAGATCCAGTATTAAGTGATAATTTAGTTCCGGTTACACTAGCTGATGATGGAACAGTAACCAAAGCAGATATCTATTCTGAATGGTATAGTTATGAAAATAAGAAATGGGCAAATGCAGTAATATTAGCAGATAATACAAAAACATATAATAATGGCGATA
>CADBMU010000069.1 GCA_902795845.1 uncultured Erysipelotrichaceae bacterium | reverse complement strand
GATTATTCATAATTATATTTATTCAGTTATTTATAATAATAGCTTTATTTGTAAAAATATTAGTTATTACTTATAAGTAATAAAAAAAGCATCTTAATTCTTAAAACCTGAATAAAGGTGCTTATCACTAAACATGGCAAGCATCAAGTCTCTAAAAGACTTTTTGCTTCTCACCTAAATTAATAATATCATATATTTTTATATTAAACAATATTTATAATTATAAAACTTGTTAAAAAATAAAATATATTTTATAATTTTTATAGATAAGAATAACTTATCTATATTTTTTTGAAAAAGAGGTAACAATATGAATGAAGAAATAATTAAACAACTAGCAAACTATTTAAATGTTAAAGAAAGTCAAATAAAAAGTGCATTAAATTTATTAGAAGATGGCTGTACTATTCCGTTCATTGCAAGATACAGAAAAGAAGCTACCGGTTCACTTGATGAAGAGCAAATAAGAGTTATTGAAAATCAATATACATATCTTATGAATTTATTAAAAAGAAAAGAAGATGTAATTAGATTAATCGATGAAAAAGGTTTATTAACAGAAGAATTACAAAGAAACATAATGGCTTGTAATAAACTTACAGAAGTAGAAGATTTGTATCGACCATTTAAAGAAAAGAAAAAAACAAAAGCAAGTGAAGCAATTAAATTAGGTTTAGAACCACTTGCTAAAATGATTATGGCTTTTCCAACAAATGGAACTTTAGAAAACTTAGCTATAAAATATATAAAAGAAGGTATTGAAAATACCGAAAAAGCTTTAGAAGGAGCTTCATTTATAATAGCTGAATGGATAAGTGATAATGCATTTTATCGTAAATCTATTAGACAAAATATTTTTAACAATGGTTTTATAACTTCTAAGTTGAAGAAAAATGCAGAAGATTCTAAAAAAACATATGAAATGTACTATGATTTTCAAGAAAAGATAAAATACGCTAAACATTATAGAGTTCTTGCTATGAATCGAGGAGAAGACGAAAAAATACTTACTGTTTCACTTGATTATAATTTTGACAATATTCAAGAATATCTAGAAAATAAAATTATAAAAAATAAAGAATCTTTTGTTGTAGAATTAGTCAAATCTGCTATTAAAGATTCATTAAAAAGATTAATTTTACCAAGTATAGAACGTGAGATAAGAAGTGAATTAACAGAACATGCAGAACAATTAGCTATAGAAAATTTTAAAAGTAATTTAGAAAACTTATTACTAACAAAACCAATCAAAAATTCAAAAGTTTTAGGATTTGACCCAGCATTTAGAACAGGGTGTAAATTAGCAGTACTTGATGAGTCAGGAAATATGATAAAAGTAGAAACAATTTATCCCCATGAACCACATAATAAAAAAGAAGAAGCAAAGAAAATATTAAGAGATTTAATTGAAAAATATGATATTAATTTAATTGCTATAGGTAATGGTACTGCTTCACGTGAAAGTGAAATGTTTGTTGCTGATGCCATAAAAGATTTAGATGTTAAGTATGCAATAGTAAGTGAAGCTGGTGCATCTGTTTATTCTGCAAGTGATCTAGCTATAAAAGAATTTCCAGATTTAACTGTTGAAAAAAGAAGTGCAATATCAATTGGAAGAAGAGTACAAGATCCATTATCAGAATTAGTTAAAATTGATCCAAAGAGTATTGGAGTTGGAGAATACCAACATGATGTTAATCAAAAAAATTTAACAGAAGCTTTAGAATTTACTGTAGAAAAAATAGTAAATGAAGTTGGAGTTAATGTTAATACAGCATCAACAAGTATATTAAAATATATTTCTGGAATGAATAAAAAAGCAATAGATGCAATTACTAATTATAAAGAATTATATAAAATAAAATCTAGAGAAGAAATTAAGAAAATAAAAGGAATATCTGATAAAATATATGAACAAGCAATTGGTTTCTTAAGAATACCTGATGGTGATAATTTACTTGATAAAACGGGAATTCACCCAGAAAGTTATGATATTGCTAATAAACTAATTAATGAAGTTAATCTTGATTTGAAAGATATCAATAAAGAAGAATTTAAAAATAAATTAAATGAAATTAATGTAAAAGAAATGGCTAAAAATCTTAATACTGATGAATATACCTTAAGTGATATTATTAAAGAACTATTAAATCCAGGATTAGATCCTCGTGATAATTTAGATAACATAATATTAAAAAAAGATGTATTAGATATTAAAGATCTAAAAAAAGGAATGCAATTAAATGGTGTTGTAAGAAATGTTGTTTCATTTGGAGCATTTGTTGATATTGGACTTCATGACGATGGTTTAATTCATGTTTCAAAGTTGAGTCATGATTTTGTTAAAGATCCACTTGATATTGTTAAAGTTGGAGATATTGTAGATTGTTATGTTGTTGATGTTGATTTAGAAAAAAATAGAGTATTTTTAAGTTTAATAAAATAAATAAAAATGTTATAATAAAAAGCAGAAAGAGTTGGTAGTATGAATAAAAAACTAAATCTTTTCGCTTTTTATTTGATATTAATTTTATATTTAGAATTATGTTATAAAATAGAAGTTTATAAAAATTTTACTGATGGTTTAATTTTCACTTTATTTTTTTCAATAACTGTTGCATTAATTTTATATTTTTTAACTAAAATATTTAAAACAAGAAATAAACAATTTATTTTTACAATAATTATTACAGTTTTAATTTCATTTTTATTTGGATTTAATTTAGTTTATTACAAGCTACTAGATGTACCTTTTTCAATAAGTACAATTACACTAGCAACTCAAGCTATAGAATTTTATAAAATTGGATTCCAAGTATTTTTTGAAAATATTGGTTATATATTAATAATGATTATTCCACTTATTTTATTAATTATTTTTAATAAAAAAATAGATTTTAGAAATTATCATAAAAGAAAATGGAAGTTATTTTCTAAAATTCTAATAAGTTATTTATGTTCTATTTTAATTATAATTCCTTTTAAACAAACTGGTTATAAGTATTATTTTAAATATGATAACTTATTAGAAAGTATTAATTATTTTGGACTTATAACCAGTAGTAGATTAAACGTTGAAAGATTCTTATTTGGATTCAATGATACAATAGAAATTCAAAAAACGTTCAAAGAAAATAGAAATGAAACAGTTATTTCAAAACATGAAGATAATATATTAAATATAGATTTTGCTTCTTTAAAAAATAAAGCTATAAGTGATGAAGAAAAAAATTTATATGAATATTTAGAAAATAACATTGCTACATCTAAGAACGAATATACTGGTATGTATAAAGGTAAGAATTTAATTTTTATTTTAGCAGAAGGTTTTAATAGTATAGCTGTTGATGAAAAATTAACGCCGACATTATATAAATTAACTCATACTGGGTTTGTATTTAATAATTATTATTCGCCTGTGTTCTTATCAACTACTGGTGGTGAGTTTCAAGCTACCACCAGTCTTATTCCAACTCAGGAAATATTAAACCTTTGGCGAAAGTATAACCCATCATTTTTATATTCTTTTGGAAACACTTTTAATAGCTTAGGTTATCAAACAAATGCATATCATGATTGGACTTATACTTATTATAAAAGAGATTTGACTATGCCAACTCTTGGCTTTAATAATTATATGGGATGTAAAAATGGTATGGAAAATTATATTGATTGTAAATGGTTACCAAGTGATATTGATATGATTAATAAAACTAGTCCTCTATATATGCAAAATGATAAATTTATGACTTATTATATTTCAGTTAGTGGACATGCACCATATAATTTCAATGGTGGTAATAGCATTGCGATAAAAAATGAAGAATTGGTTAAAAATTTACCTTATGATGAAGAGTTAAAAGCATATTTAGCAAGTCAGATAGAATTTGATAGAGCTATAGAGGCTTTAATTAATAACTTAAAAGCAAGTAATAAACTTGATGACACTGTTATTGTTATAACAGGAGATCATTATCCTTATACTTTGAGTGTTGATGAAATTAATGAAATATCTTCCTATGAAAGAGATGAATTATTTGAAGTTAATCATAGTAATCTTATAATTTGGAATAATAATGATAAAATAATAAAAGAAGTAGACAAAGTTGGTAGCCAAATAGATGTATTACCAACAATTCTAAATTTATTTGGTGTATCATATGATTCCAGGTTACTAATAGGTAATGATATTTTAAGTGATACAGAAGGTCTTGCTATATTTTCAGATCATAGTTTCATTTCTGATAATGGAAAATATATAAACAGTACTAAAACTTTTATACCAAATAATAGTGTTAACTTAACTGATAATTATTTAGAAAATATGAAATTAAGAGTTGACAATAGTTTTATAGCAAGTAAAATGATATTAGAGACTGATATTTATAGGAAAGTAATAGGTGATAAATAATGTGTGGAATAGTAGGATTTATAGACAAAGAAAAAAATAAAAAGAAAATAATAAAAAATATGGCAGATAAAATTGCTCATCGTGGACCAGATGCTGAAGGCTTTTACGTTGATAGTGATATAGCTTTAGGTCATAGAAGACTTTCTATAATAGATTTATCAAATGGTAAACAACCAATGTATAATGAAGATGAAAGTTTAGTTGTTGTTTTTAATGGTGAAATTTACAATTATCCAGAGCTTAAAACAGAATTAAAAAAACATAAACATAAATTTGCCACAAAAAGTGACACAGAAGTTTTGTTACATGGATATGAAGAGTGGGGAAAAGATTTACCAAAAAAATTAAGAGGAATGTTTGCTTTTGCTATTTGGGATAAGAATACTAAAACATTATTTTGTGCAAGAGATAACTTTGGAATAAAACCATTATATTTTTATCAAAATGATGAAATATTTATGTTTGCTTCAGAAATAAAATCTTTTTTAGAACATCCAAAATTTAAAAAGGAATTGAATAAAGAAATACTAGCTTCATATTTATCATTTAGTTTTACACCTACAAATGAAACATTTTTTAAAAATGTTTATCGACTAGAACCAGGCTATAGCTTAACTATAAAAGATGGTGAAATAAAAAAAGATAGATTCTATAAAATTGAATTTAATGAAAAAACAGAAGATTATAAAAAAAGTGTAGACAAGATTGCTAAAGTTATGCAAGATTCTGTAAATCATCATATGTTAAGTGACGTAGAAGTTGGCTCTTTTTTATCAAGTGGAATAGATTCTTCATATTTAGTTTCCCTAGCAAAACCAGCTAAAACTTATACCGTAGGATATGACATACCTAAATATAATGAAATAGATTATGCAAAAGATTTAACTGATAAATTAAATATAACAAATATTTCTAAGAAAATAACTAAAGAAGAATATATGAACATTATACCTAAAATAATGTATCATATGGATGAACCATCATCAGATCCAGCTGCAGTTGCTCTATATTTTGTAGCAAATCTAGCTAGTAAAGATGTAAAAGTAGTTTTATCTGGTGAAGGTGCTGATGAATTCTTTGGTGGCTATAATGTTTATAGAAGAGATGTTGATATGGGATTTTATAACAAAATACCATTTAAGATACGTCATTTAATAGCAAAAATTGCTTCTAATTTACCAGAAATAAGAGGAATAAATTTCTTGATTAGACGTGGTATGACTTTAGAAGAAAACTATATCGGAGTTAATAGAGTATTTGGTAAAAACGAAATAAAAAAAATATTGAGATTGAATAATCAAATAAAAAATGAAGATATTACAAAACCTGTTTATGAAGAGCAAAAAGGTAAAAGTGATATTATTAAAATGCAAGCAATAGATATAAACTTTTGGCTTATAAAGGATATATTACAAAAAGCTGACAGAATGACAATGGCAAATTCATTAGAAGGAAGAGTGCCATTTATTGATAAGGAAGTCTTTGAAGTAGCTTCTAGTCTTCCGATTGAATATAAAGTTACGAAAGAAAATACAAAAGTTGCTTTAAGAGATGCTGCCAAAAAAGTAATTCCAAATGAATCATACAAGAAGAAAAAATTAGGATTCCCAGTTCCACTTCGAAATTGGATGAGAGATGATGACTTTTATACTGAAATAAAAGATACATTCAGTAAAGATTATGTTAAAGAATTTTTTAATCAAAAATATATTATTAAATTACTTGAACAACATAAGAACAATAAGAAAGATAATTACAAGAAAGTCTGGACTATCTACTGTTTCTTAAAGTGGTATGAAATATTCTTTTTAGAAACAGTTAAATAATTAGAGGTGTTTATGGGATTATCATTAAAAGATTATGCAAATAATAAAGAAATAAAGAATATAAATGAAATTGAATTATTAAATGAAGATTCATTAACTTCTAGAGCTTTAAAGTTTGCAATAGAAGCTCATGGTGATACTAGAAGAAAAGATGGTATTTTGTATATAAATCATCCTATAGCAGTTGCTAATATGGTTAGAGAAAATGGTTATTGTGATGAATGTATAGCGGCAGCTTATCTTCATGATGTTGTTGAAGATACAAAATACACACTTGAAGATATTGCTAAAACATTTACTAGTAAAGTAGCACATCTTGTTGATTGTGCAAGTGAACCAGATAAAAGTCTTGATTGGGAAGATAGAAAAAAACATACAATCAATTTAATTCCTAATTTATCTAAAGAAGAATGTATTGTTCCATTATGCGATAAAATCAATAATATTGAAGATTTGATTAATGGTGATAATAGGTATGGTGATGAATTTTATAGTAAATTTAAAAGACCTAAAGATTATCATGAATGGTATTATTTTAATTTGCTTAATGGTTTTAAAAAAGTGTTTGGTTATAATGATTTGGTAAAAAGATTTGCAGTTGATATAGCTTATTTATTTTTAAAAAATGAAGAATTATATGATTTTAATAAAAATCTAGAAATACCAAAGCGTAAATAAT
>CADBMU010000068.1 GCA_902795845.1 uncultured Erysipelotrichaceae bacterium | reverse complement strand
TATTAATTTTTTAGAACTAATTAAAGTATATAATAAAGATATTGATATTATGATTGAAGCTAAAGCAAAAGATATGGCTTTATTTAAGTTAACAAGAGAATTAAAATATAAAACTAATTATAAATTTATAGATGAAACAACTTTTATAGTATAATAAAAAGTAGCAAAAGCTACTTTATGATAAAGTTATATTACCATCACTTATTGGTAAATTTTCATAATTTTTATCTGTTATTGTAAATTCTCTTTCAGCTGCTTCAACATTAACTATTTCTTCAGTATGTGTCTCCGTATTCATTACAATTTCTTTTAATGTATCAGTAAATATATGTTCTCCATCAGAAGATGTTTGTTTAATATAAATTGTAGGTGGAGTTTCAGTTTCTGAATATGGAACGTTGTTAAATACTGCATTACCAGAATCATCAGATGTTACTTCATCACCATATTCATTACCTTCACTATCACATCTTTTAAATGTTGCACCGATTATTGGAACTCCAACATCTGTTCCATCATCACTAACATGTAGAGTTAATGTACCTGTTGCAGCAATTTGTAAAGTATAGCTGTTATTTCCTTCTTGGATTTCAATAGAAGTTGGATCTATAGAAGCATTATCATAACCTAGTACTTCTGCCTCAACTGTATATGTTCCATTTGTTAGAGTTTTTGAACCCTTACCATTTGTTATTGGTATTAAGTGTTTAGCCATAAAATTATATTTCCTTTCTGTATTGGCAAATTATAATATTTGTCTTTTAAAGTAATGGTTATTTTAGATGATTTTAAACAATCTTTTTTAAAATAAAATGTAAGTTCCTTAGGATAATTCTTATCAAAATTAATAATTTTGCAATATTTATTTATATTTTTATCTATTGGAATTATTTTTAATTTATATGTACCACATTCATTTAATATAAAGTTAGTAATACCTAAATTATCAGATTCACATTCAATAATTTTATTCCCTAATTTATTATAAATAAATATTTTATATAGAAAGACATCAATGGAATTATATAATTTACATTTTATTTTATAATTCATAAAAATCACCTTATAACTTAATATAATTTATGATAGTTAATACTTAATCGTAAATTACTTTTGACCATAAAAAAACAACTCTTAAGTTGCTTTTGTTATTTTAATCAAATAATCTATTTTACATTTCATATGGATAAACATTTAAATTTTTTACTTCATCTAAATCTAAAAATATTTTTTTAATTATTAAATTATTGTTAAAATCCATCTTAATCACCTATTTCTAATAAGTATTACTATTTAAATTTTCTTAATATTCTAACTGGCTTTTGTTTAATTTCTGATGATTCTTGTGAATTTTCTTGGTTAGCATTCACCGTAAAGTTTTTAGCATCTATCCAAGCTTTAGCTTCTTTTTGTCTTCCTTTTTCAATTTGTTCATTAACTTCTTTTTGAAGTTTTTTATGATCTTTGCTACAAAAAATTTCAGTAACTTTAGCATTACTCACAAAATCACAATTCGGTATTTTTAATTCATTTGGTTTTTTTCTAACAATTCTTTCATTTTCTTTTTTCAAATCGATAGAATTTAAAGCATTTTCCATTTGAGAAGCTACAAGTATTTCTAGTGGTAAACATCCGATATATTTAGATTCTGCTTTCTTTAAATCAAAGTCAGGATACAAAACATAATATATTTCACCATTTTTACCTTCACTTACAAAGTATATACTAGGATCTTCATCATACCATATTGGTGTTATTTCATTATAATTCATATTTCTTAAATTGAACTCAATTATTTCATGAAATTTGTCTAAATCTTCTTTTAAAACCATTTTTTTACCAGCATGTATATAGGCATATAAAAGTCCTAAACCATATGCATCTTCACAATATAACATTGACATAATAAAACCTCCTTTTTTCGTTTCCATATTATACAATATATTTATAATTTTTCAATTATAATATTTTTATTTTACTAAATTAATTATTTGATAATAAATATCATACCAAGTGTATGCTCTAAAAATATTTTTCCCTTTGCATTCTTTATTATATGAAGCATTAAAGCAGATAACTGGTATCATTTTATATTAATTTATTTTTACAAAAATCAGTCATATTTCAGACTGAATTATATATAAAAGTTCGAATAGTTCGAACAAATTCGCCAATGGTGGAGCTATTTCACTCTTAAAAGAACTCAAAATGTTATCACTAGGTGGTATAGTACCGTTGTAAGTGCTATTTTCTACATTAAAAATAATCATAACTCTACCATCATCATATAAATAAATTTCATTCACAAAAGTATTAATAAGCATTTTTCTATATTTAATATCGTTTATCTTACCGTGCCTCATTTGTTGTAAGAAGAATTTAACTTCTTTTTGAGTTATATTAAACTGATTAGCTTCTTGCCTTAATATTTCAACTCCTAATTCATTTAAAGAGTCATCTACATTTTCCATCTCTTCCATTATAGTTATCTTAATACTGTTGCTACTAGATAATTTTAAACTATCAAGTAAGCTTTGTTTTTCTTTTTCTAATTTCTTATATTCTTTTTTTAATCTCTTTAACTCTTCTTGACCTTGCTTTGTATCATTAGCAAATTCTACAATCTTTTTAGATATTTTATCAATATTTTCAGTTGTTAATATTTCTCTTGTTTTTTCAAAAATAAAATCTTCCAATTTATCTTTGCCAATTCTATTACAACTACATTTCTTGTTTAATCTGCCTTTACAAATATAATAATAGTATTTTGCTTTTGTTTTAGATGTAGATGATTGACCTACCATACTTTCTTTACAATTACCACAATATAGTTTACCAGTAAGTATATAATCACTATT
>CADBMU010000067.1 GCA_902795845.1 uncultured Erysipelotrichaceae bacterium | reverse complement strand
TTAAAAACAGGAATTAATATTGAAGCAAAAACTAAAAAAACATATACAATGAAAATATTATATAAATATTTAGAAACATCACAAGATGAGTATCAAGGTAAGTCTTTTAAAGGGACACTAGGAATTGATACTGTTAAAACAGTAAGTGGTGGAACAAGAACATCAAAATGTGTTCCAGCTGAATCACTTCACTTTGATGGAACACATACTTATGGAAGTTTAATTGCTAAAGAGGCCACTGAATTATCAACAGGAAATGCTTTAATTTGTGATGTTAATGGTGATGGTAATTATGATGAAAATACAGAAGTATTTTATTATATAACTACTGAAGGTGATTATGCTGTATTATCATATTACAGTCCTGTATATAATGGAATTCCTGATACAACAAAATTTTCAAAATATAATAAAGATTTTTCCGCATATTTAGGACCACAAACAGCAATTGAACAATTACCAACTACTGAACAATGGACTAATATAACTTTAGATAATTATACAAGAAATATAAAAGATGATGCTGGTACAGTAAGAGCTGAAAACTTTAAATATGTAAATAGTGCTGGTAAAAGATTAGCAGCAAGAATGCTTACTTTAGATGAAGTTGAAATCGCTTGTGGCCAAAAATATACTCCAGCAGATTATACAACAACAAATTCAATGCCTGATTCATGTGGATATTTGATGGAAGAAACATATTATACATCATATAATTATATGGTTAATGGTACCTGGTTAGAAAATCCTAATTCAACTAATTTTGGACAAGCCATTGCAATATATGGTTATTCTAAAAGAGTATTTACTGGTGGCGTAGATAACAATTTTAGTTATGGTGTAAGACCAGCAATAGAAGTTAAATTATCTGATATAGATATTAAAAGATTAGATTCTTATTTTCAACTAGGAGATTATATAAAAATGACACCAACTGTAACAAGTTATAAAATAGATTCTTCAAAAACTGGATTTGAATATGATATTACATTAAATCCTAGTGAAGTAGATACATGGCGTGTTATTAAAATAAATGAAGATAAAACTGCTGAAATGATAGCATATACATTACCAAGTAATGAAATAGGTTTTAATGGAAAAACAGGTTATAAAAATTATGTTGGATATCTTAATGAAATAGCTAAACAATTTGAAAATTCAAAATATACTATCGGTTCAAGACATTATGGTTATAATAATCAAACAGAATACTTAACAGACGACAGTGTGTATACAATTGATACACCATGGAAAGTTGATTATACAAAAATAGCATCTTCCAAAGAAGAAGAAAAACAAGGAGCTGGAGATATTGGCTTTGTAAAAGACTTTAATTTAGTTTCAAGAGCCTTAAAAACTATGGGAACTAATGGCTACTATTTTGTTGCATCAAGAAGATACTCAAATGAAAGTAATGGAAGTTTTGGAATAAGAAAACAAAGTCCAAGTTCAAATACTATAGATTATACTAATAGTAATACATTATATAGTAATATGGGTAATAGTACTAGTTATACTACTGCAAAAGTTAGACCTATTTTAACACTAAAAGCCGGATTAACACCTAGCGGTAGTGGAACAGCTGAAGATCCATATGTACTTGATTAAAAAATAATATTTGTAAAGAAACACTAAAGTTTCTTTTTTCTTTTATAAAAATGAGATATAATTTAAATAGTAAGGAATGATTGAATTGAAAGAAATTATTGATGGAAATACAGCTTGTAGTAGAGTAGCATATTTATTTAGTGAATTATGTAGTATATATCCAATAACACCATCTAGTCCTATGGCTTCAAATGTAGATTTATTGTCTTCTAAAAATAAAAAAAATCTTTTTAACGAAAAAGTAAATGTTATTGAAATGCAAAGTGAAGCTGGTGCTGCCGGAGCCATGCATGGGGCTTTAATTAGTGGAACATTATCATCAACTTTTACTGCTAGTCAAGGATTACTTTTAATGATTCCTAATATGTATAAAATAGCTGGTGAATGTCTTCCAGGAGTTATACATGTTGCATCTAGAACAGTAGCTACTCATGCTTTATCTATTTTTGGTGATCATTCAGATATTTATGCAACACGTCAAACAGGATTTTGTATGTTAGCATCAAGTAATGTAAAAGATGCTTATTATCTCGGAAGTATAGCACACCTTTCTGCAATTGAGGGAAGTCTACCATTTTTACATTTTTTTGATGGCTTTAGAACTAGTCATGAACTTAATACTGTAGATTTAATTGAAGAAAAAGAATTATTGAAATTAGTAAATTATCAAAAAATAAATGAATTTAAAGAAAAAGCATTAAATTATAAATCAAATATTCAAAGAGGAATGGCTGAAAATGAAGATATTTATTTTCAAAGTATTGAAGCAAGAAATAATTTATATAATAAAATGCCTGACATTGTTAATGAATATATGCAAAAAATAAATAAAATTGCTAATACTTCCTATAAACCATTTGAATATTATGGAGTAGAGGATGCTAATTATGTAATTATAGCAATGGGTAGTGTAGTTGATACAATTAAATTAGTTATTGATAAAGAAAATAAAAATGGTAAAAAATATGGCTTAGTAGAAGTTCATCTTTATAGACCTTTTAGCCAAAAATACTTATTAGATGTAATTCCTGATACAGTAAAAAATATAGCTGTTTTAGATAAAACAAAAGAATCTGGTAGCATTGGTGAACCATTATACCTAGATGTAATTTCTGCTTTAAAAGATAAAAATATCAAAATTATTGGTGGAAGATATGGAATATCTAGTAAAAATGTTGTACCAGGTGATATTTATAGTGTTTATAAGAACTTAGAAAATACATGTAAGAATAATTTTACAATTGGTATTACGGATGATGTTACTAATCTTTCATTAGAAAAGAATGATTATGGTATTCCTTTTAATGGTAAAGAAATTAAAATTTATGGCTTTGGTTCTGATGGAATGGTTAGCGCTAGTAAAGATATAATAAAAATTATTGGTAACAAAACAACTTCGTATGCTCAAGGATACTTTCAATATGATTCTAAAAAAAGTGGTGGCGTAACCATTAGTAATTTAAGAATATCTAATAATCCAATTAACAATCCCTATTATGTAACAAATCCTGATATTGTAGTTGTAACAAAGCAAGAGTACTTTAATAAGTATGATATGCTTAATAATATTAAAGATAATGGTATTCTACTGATTAATAGCTCTGATATTAATCAGTTATTGGAAAACTTAAAAAGTATTCCTTCTTTGAAAGAAAAAAATATATCAATTATTACTATTGATGCTGAAAAAATAGCTCTTCTTAATAATATAAAGGGTAAAATTAATAAAATAATGGAAGTAATTATTTTAAGATTATTAAAAGTTGATGGTGCTATTGATATTGTAAAACAATCTATTATTGAAAAATTTAAAACTAAGGGAGAAGACATAGTAAATAATAATATTAATGCTATTAATTCTGTTTTTGATAATATAAATAAAATAAATATTAATGAATTTAAAGAAAAAGAAAAAAAAGAATTAAACATTTTTGAAAAAATAAATTCTTTAAAAGGAAATGAATTAAAAGTTAGTGAAGTAATGAATATAAAAGATGGAACTTTTCCAACTGACTTAGCAAGATATGAAAAAAGAAATATTTCTACTAAAGTTGTTAAATGGAAAAGTGAAAACTGTATTCAATGTGGCCAATGTGCATTAGTATGTCCTCATGCTGTTATAAGACCATTTATAACTAAAGATAAAGATAAAATACCTTTACTAGGTAATAAAGAATATAATTATAAAGTATTAATCTCTGAAGCTGATTGTACAGGATGTGGTTTATGCATTAATATATGTCCAGGAAAACTTGGTAATAAAGCATTAGAATTTGGAGATTTTGATAGAGAAAAACAAAATGAAGCTGATAAATATTTTAATGCTTATGAAAATCCTCAAATAATGGATAAATTTAATATAAAAGGAAGCCAATTTGAAAGACCTAGATTTGAATTTTCAGGTGCTTGTAGTGGATGTGGTGAGACATCATATATCAAACTTTTAACACAACTTTATCAAGATAAAATAGTAATAGCTAATGCTACAGGATGTTCTTCTATATATGGTGGTAGTGCACCATCTACACCATATAGTATTCCATGGGCTAATTCTTTATTTGAAGATAATGCTGAATTTGGTTATGGAATACATTTATCTTATAAATTAAAAAGAAAACAAATAGAAAATATTATGAAGAGTGAAAATGCTTCTGATTCAAAGTTAAAAGCTATCTATCAAAAATGGTTAGATAATAAAGAAAACTATGAAATAACTTGTGAAGTTTATAATGAATTAAAGAATCTTGATATCAATAGTGAATTAAAAACATTATTAAAATATATTCCAACTCGTACAGTTTGGGAAATTGGTGGCGATGGTTGGGCTTACGATATTGGATTTAGTGGTATTGATCATGTCTTATCTTCTAATGAAAATATAAAAATATTAGTACTTGATACAGAAGTTTATTCAAATACTGGTGGTCAAATGAGTAAATCTTCACATGTTGGACAAGTAGCAGAGTTTGCTGATATGGGTAAAAAAGTAGCAAAGAAAGACTTATTTAAAATTGCTATGTGCTATCCAAATGTTTATGTTGGAAGTATAAGCTTAGGTGCTAATATGATGCAAACTATAAAAGTTTTAAAAGAAGCTGAAGAACATAATGGACCTTCAATTATAATTGCTTATTGTCCTTGTGTTGAACATGGTATAAAAGGTGGACTAAGTTGTACTAATAAAGAACAAAAATTAGCTGTAGAATGTGGATATTTTACATTAATGCATTACAATCCTATGGAAGAGAAATTGTATATTGATTCTAAAGAACCTGATTTTACTAAGTATGATGAATTTTTAAATAATGAAATAAGATATAATGCTTTAAAAATAAAAAATAAAGAAATTGCTAATGAACTTCTTGAAATAAATAAAAATAATGCTATAAAAAGATATGAATATTATAAAAAAATAAAAAGTAACTAAAACTTCAAATTTTAGTTACTTTTTTAGTGTCTTATTTTGTAAAAGTAAATGATACATATAATGAGATAGATTTATTGCAGCTTCTGATTCTTTTGAATAAGTATCAATAATATGAGGTATAAATATAGGATTTTCAAATATTAATTCGTCATTTATAAATAAACCTAATTCAAAATATGTAAATAAAAAGACAAACTCTTTAACAAATTTATTTTCATCATTAAATAATTTAGAAAGATTTTTATCATTATAATCATTTATTGTATATCTTAATTCTTCATAAATACTATGTAATTGTTCAATATGAATTGAACTAATACCTAATTTATAAAGCTTAAAAAATATTTTATAAAACAAAATTTTAATATTCAAAGTATTCATTCCTTTCAATTTTTCCCAAAAAAATTGAAGCTGCCCCCTGAAGACAGCTTCTAAAAGAATAAAAAGGGGTTGACTAGTGTGATACTAGCACCAAATCGCCTTC
>CADBMU010000066.1 GCA_902795845.1 uncultured Erysipelotrichaceae bacterium | reverse complement strand
TGGTGCCGATTAAAGGACTTGAACCCTCAACCTTCTGATTACGATTCAGCTGCTCTACCAATTGAGCTAAATCGGCATTAAAAGCATTAAGCTTTATTTTTTTATAAATCGCCATTCATTAAATCTCTTGGCCATAAAATCATCATTATATTTTTTATCAATTATATTAATAATTTTATTATGAGACTCATATCCTTTATGGCGGTTTGCCCATCTTGTTATACAAACCATTGTAAACATAAAATCAACAAACATTATTAAAGCTAATACATAACATATTTTTGTCAAAACTTTGCCTTTTATTTTTTCATAAAAATTATCCCAAAAAGGCATTACAAAATAGATAAATAAAATTCCAACTATTCCCCAAGCAACAGTCATAAATAAACAAATATAACCATTAATATTCAAGAAATATCTTCCATAATACCAAGCACGCATTCCAAAAACATGTTCTAAGAAATATCCACAAATATATTCAACAACGTCTCCAACTAAGCAAGAAAATAAAAATTGTGTAAATATATTTTGATTTTTTAATTTCCTACCGCATAAATAAAATATAGCAGCACCAAAACCATATATTAAGCAAAAAGGTCCAATCATGGAAACAACATGAGATTCCCATCTACCATATTTTAATTTACACCAAAAGCCTTCCATTAAAAATCCTAAAATATTACCAATCATATAAAGCCAGAAAGCTTTTTGAAATACTTCACTTTTTGTTTCATTTTTTACTTCTTTTTTCATATTAAATTCCTGTCTAAATATTTTTATGTATCTATTATAACTAAAGAATTAATTAAATTCAACTTTCTATTATCTAAATTTTTTCATTATTCTTAGAGTATTAATAATAGTTAATAGAGTTACACCTGTATCAGCAAATACTGCCATCCACATATTGGCAAATCCGAAAATGCTTAATAAAAGGATTAAGATTTTAACTGTCATAGCAAATATTAAATTTTGTTTAATTATCTTTTTAGTATATTTTGAAATATTTATAGCTACAGTTATCTTTGCAAGATCATCACCCATTATTACAATATCGCTAGCTTCAATTGCAACATCACTTCCAACTTCTCCCATAGAAATACCAATATCTGCTCTTTTTAATACGGGAGCATCATTAATTCCATCACCAACAAACACTGTTATGTCATTTAATTTACTAATATTTTCATAATATTTAAATTTATCTTGAGGTAACATTTCATATTTTATTTCATCAATTTCTAATTTTTTGCCAATGTCTAAAGCAATATCTTTCTTATCTCCCGTAAACATATAAGTTCTAATATTATTATCTTTTAAATACTTTATTACATTTTTAGTATTTGCTTTTATACCATCATCAATGGTAATTGAAGCTACATGTTTTCCGTTTATATTTAAATGAATCATAGCATCATTTTGACAAGCACACATTTTACTACTACCAATTGTTATATGTTTTTTATCTAAAGTAAAAGATATACCTCCACCAGTTATTTCCTTAAAATCTTTAACATCACTATTATCTACTTCGATATCTTTTAATTTAATAATAGAATTAGCAATTGGATGATTCGAATAAGATTCTCCTTTAATAAGAATGTTTATTATTTCATCCATAGTATATTTATCCTTTAAATTATCATCAGTAATTTCTATTGACGAAACATTAAATGAACCATTAGTTAATGTTCCAGTTTTATCAAAAATAATACTTGTTATATTACTTAAATTATCTAAGTAATTACTTCCTTTAATTAAAATACCTTTTTTACTTGCAACTCCAATGGCTGTAAAATATGAAAGTGGTATTGATATTGCTATTGCGCAAGGACAAGATATTACTAAGAATGTTAAACTACGGTAAATACTTGTTGTAAGGCTTGTATTAGAAACAACTGGTAAAAAAACTGCAATTAATAATGCTAATCCAATTATTAGTGGAGTATAAATTTTACTGATTTTTGTAACAGTAGTTTCTGTTTTTGATTTTTTATCAGTAGCAGTTTCTAATAACTCTATAATTTTAGAAACCGTAGAATCTTTGAATTCTGAAGTAGCTTTTATTTCAATAATATCTTTAGAATTAATACTTCCTGATAATACTTCATCATTTATATTTTTTTGTACTAAATTGCTTTCTCCTGTAAGGGCTGTCATATCAAGCAGACTACTGCCTTTAACGACTATACCATCTACTGGTATTTTTTCACCCTTTTTTACAATTAGAATATCATTAATTTTAACTTCTTCTACAGGGATTTTTTTAAAAGTTTTACCAGTTTTTAAATTAGCATATGGTTCTTTAATATTAAGTAAATCATTTATTGATTTTCTTGATTTATTTATGGCTTTTTCTTCAAGTAGTTTTCCAATAGTATAAAGGGAAATAACCATTATACCTTCCATCACTTCACCAAGTAAAAAAGCCCCAATACAAGAAATACTTATTAAAGCATTTTCGTTTATTCCATTTTTCTTTAATAATAATTTTATAGCGTTAATAACAGGTCTATATAAAAGTAAAGCATAAGAAATTATATATAATACTAATTTTGTATTTTTAGATAAATCAAAAAAATATGTAAAGGCACTAATTATAATTGCTATTAAAAATATACTTAAATGAAATTCTTTTTTTACATTATCAACTTTATTTTCAGTAAGATACGCATCAGGTTCAACTTCTTTTATTATTTTATTTAATTCTTCTAAAGTAAATTCTTTTTCAGACTCGTATGAAACTTTACAAGTACTAAAATTTACAGAAGCATTTTTAAAATCACTTCTTTCATTTAAAGCTTCTTCTATTTCTCTTGCACAATTAGCACAATCTAAATTATTTATATTATATCTATATTTATTCATTTTCTTTTCCTTTCATTTTATGAATAATATGCTCTATACCTATTTCATACAACTTGCTTATATGTTCATCATCAAGAGTATAATAAACTTCTTTTCCTGATTTTCTTGATTTTACTATTTCATTTTCTCTTAATACTGCTAATTGATGAGAAATTGAAGATTTTGTCATATTTAAAACATTAGCAATATCGCATACACACATTTCATTATTATCCAAAGTCCAAAGAATTTTTAATCTTGTTAAATCCCCTATTACTTTAAATAATTCTGACAAGTTTTCTAAATCTTCTTTATTTGGTTTATTCTTTATAGCATTTGCTACTGCATCTTGATGTATTATATTACAATCACAAACTAATTCTTCACTTTTCATTCAAAGACATCTCCTTAATTGAACTACCATTCAACTGTGTTTATTATAATTGAATATATATTCAACTGTCAAGAGTTTTAGAACACAAAAAAGCTAACTATTTCTAGTTAGCAAATTCTATAATCTCGAGGCAGTGTTAATTCGAGATTTGAGACAAATTGGTGCAGGTAGAGGGACTTGAACCCGCACGGATTGCTCCACTAGATCCTAAGTCTAGCGCGTCTACCAATTTCGCCATACCTGCACAATGGTGGACCTTGTAGGACTCGAACCTACGACCGCCCGGTTATGAGCCGGATGCTCTAACCAACTGAGCTAAAGGTCCATGACTTCTTAATTATACTATAAACTTTTTTTCTTTTCAATATATTTTATGTTAAAAAAAGAAAAAAATCTCAAAAAATGAGATTTTATTCTAAAACAGCTTTAATTCTTCTAACACCAGCTGAAGAAGCTTCTTCTTTTTTTATTTTAAATTTACCAAGTTCATTTGTATTTTTAACATGAGGTCCTCCACAAAGTTCTTTTGAAACAACTCCATATTCATCATTACCAATTGAATAAACGGTAACAACATCAGGATATTTCTCAATAAACATACACTCTGCTCCAGATTTAACTGCATCTTCTTTATTCATTTCATCACATCTAACAGGTAAAGATGCATTTATCCATTCATTAACTAATTGTTCTACTTTCATTTTTTCTTCATCAGTTAATTTATGATCACAGTTAAAATCAAAACGCATTCTTTCATCAGTAATATTAGATCCTCTTTGATGGATATTTTTATCAACTACTACTTTTAATGCCGCATTTAATAAATGAGTTGCTGTATGATATCTTGTTTCAATCTCACTATTTCCGGCAAGTCCACCTTTAAATTTACCTGCAGAAGCTGTTCTTGATAATTCTTGATGAGCTTTAAATTTTTCATAAAAACCAGCTACATCTACTTCAATATTTCTCTCACGTGCTAGTTCTTCTGTAAGTTCAATTGGAAAACCATAAGTATCATAAAGCTTAAAAGCATCATCTTTATTTAATTTATTATCAGTAATTTTATTAGAAATTTTTTCAAATTCTTTTAACCCTTTTTCTAAAGTTCTATTAAATTTAATTTTTTCATTTTTTAATGCTTCAATTACAACATTTTTATTTTCACTTAATTCTTGATAATATTTTTCATATTTTTTAATTATTAATAAAGCAATTTCTTCTTCAAAATTACTATTGATATCAATATTTAATTTTTTTGCATGTCTAATAGCACGTCTTATTAATCTTCTTAAAATATAACCTTGATCGGTATTTGATGGTTTAATTCCAGCATTATCAGCTAAAATAAACACTGCTGTACGCATATGATCAGCTATAATACGCATTGATTTTTCGTGTCCCTCATATTTAAGATTTGAAATATGTTCGATTAATTCAATAACATCTTTCCATATTGATGACATATAATTATCATTAACGCCTTCAAGAATTGCTGTTGTTCTTTCTACACCCATTCCTGTATCAACATTTTTATGAGGTAATTCAACTACAGTCTTGTCTTCTTTTTTATTATATTGCATAAATACATCATTCCAAATTTCAACCCATCTTTCATCTTCTGGATCGAATTTTTGAGGAACTTCGTCTTCACTACGCCAGTAAAACATTTCAGAATCTGGCCCACAAGGTCCAGTTTCACCAGCAATCCAAAAATTATCATCACTAGTTTTGCATATTCTATCTTCACTTATACCAAGAGATTTCCAAATTTCGATTGATTCAGTATCTTTTGGAATTATATCATTACCAGCAAATACAGTGACAGCTAATTTCTCTACTGGTATATGAAGTACTTCTGTCAAGAATTCAAAACTCCATGAGATTGCTTCTTTTTTAAAATAGTCTCCTAAAGACCAGTTTCCTAGCATTTCAAAAAATGTATGATGGTAAGTATCACCAATATTTTCTAAATCATTAGTTCTTATACATTTTTGATAATCACAAAGACGTGTACCATATGGGTGCTTTTGACCCATCAAATAAGGAATTAATGGTTGCATTCCTGCTGTATTAAATAATACTGATGGATCATTTTCAGGCACTACTGGAGCACTAGGTATTTGTTTATGACCCTTACTTTCAAAAAAACTAATATATAAATCTTTTAAATTCATTTAAATCATCCTCTCAATTACTTCTTTTACTTTTTCTTCTAAAGTATCATCAAAATTATTTTCTATTATATAATCAAATTTATCATAGTTATCTAATTCAGTTTCTGTATGATGGCTTTTTTGCTCTAAAGTTAAATACTTACTACTGTTATTTGCATTAACTCTCATTGTTATTACCTCATACTTACTATTATTTTTAATATACTCAAGTTCATGTACAAGTCTTACATCACTAATTATTACATATTCGAAATTACTTTCATAAACTTTAAAATCTTCAAGCATTCGATTAGTCAAAAAATTCTCATCAATCGCTCGTAATTTATCACCCATATTTTGTAAAAATGTACGTGGTTTAGTAATATCTCTACCATCCCAATCACTAAATTCTAAAGCAAATAATTTAATATATTTGCTAAAATTTGTTATTACAGTATTTTTTAAATATTTTTTTAATATATTTGCCACTTCATTTTTACCAGAACCAGCATGTCCTGAAATCAATATTACTTTCATAATTAATCCTTTCATTAAAAAAGGTACCACACTTTTAAGGAGCAATTCTGCGGTACCATCCTTTATATTTCTTAATTAAAATAACGGTTTATTAAACCCTGCAGTTTCATAAGGTAGCAGTATTCATTTTAAATTGTTAGTTTTCACCAACCACTAACTCTCTTAAAATTTAATAATGAAACATTCCTTAATCTTCAACTACTTCATCGTTAAATAAATTTAATTTATCAATTGTAAAATAATAAATAACTTTTAACAACGCAATTATTGGTGTTGCTAAAATCATACCTACTATACCAAAAAAATGTTCAAAAATCAATAACCCAATTATTATTGTTACCGGATGTAATTTCATTGTTTTGCTCATTATTAATGGTTGAAGGACAAAATTTTCAAGACATTGGACAATACAACAAATTATTATTGCCATTACTCCAGTAAATGTTGACTGACTAAATCCAATGATAACAGCTGCTATTCCACCAATATATGGTCCTACATAAGGAATTAAATCTGTAATTCCACAGAAAAGTCCAAATAAAAGTGGCGCTTGTAAACCAATTATAGCAAATCCAATTGAATCTCCAACAAAAACCATTGAAGCAACTGTAAGTGTACCATTAACACATTTTCTTACCTCTGTACTTATATCAGTAATTAAAACATCAGCATCTTTTCGGTGTTTTTTTGGAAGTAAGCTTATCAAATGCTTTGAAATTGAGTCAAAATCAAATAACATATAAAGACCTATGATTAGTCCAAAAGCAATTGTCATAAGTTTTGAGAAAAAACTAGTTACAACTGTTAAAATAAATTCTGGTAATGATGTTGTAAAATTTGTAAACCAATTTTCTAAAGTAGTAAATAAATTAACTTTAACACTAGTTAAATCAATTCCATTCATATCATTAAGAGATTCAAATAACTTATTAGTTGCAAGTTTTACTTCATTAAATATCTCTGGCAAATTACCTACAAGTTCATTTAATTGAATATAAATAGTTGGTACTAATATTTTAATAAATACTACTAAAAATATTAAAAATATAGCATAAACGATTAAAGAACCAGCTATTCTAGGGATTTTCTTCTTTTCTAATTTTTTTACTGCTGGATTAAATAGCCAAGCTATTATAAAACCTATAAAAAGTGGAGATATAACACTTAATAAAGTTTTTATAAAAGTAAATACTCCCCAATCTTTTAATAATACGGAAGCCAAAAAGACAATAGCTACTATCATAACAACATATAATAATTTTAATATTCTTTTTGATAAACTTAATACTGAATTAACTTCTTCAATATTAATTTCTTTATTTCTAAATTTTAGCATAATTATCATTCCTTTTTATTATTATAATTAATATATTCTAAAAAATAAATGGAAATTTAAAAATTAAACACTCTTTTTACTAATTTCTTTTAATTCATATAAAAAATTAATAGCATCAATTGGTGTCATATTTAAAGGATCAATTTCTTTTACTTTATTTTCTATTTCACTATCTTTTTTTACTTCTTCAAAATCCATACTTAATTGAATTTTATCATTAGTTGGCTCTACTTTTTTATTTTCATAGAAATTTAATATCTCATTTGCTCTTGTTATAACTTCACTAGGCATACCAGATAATTTAGCTACATGAATACCATAACTTTTATCTATAGAGCCATCTTTTATTTTATGTAAGAAAACAATTTCGCCATCACTTTCAGAAGCTGATACATGAACATTTTTTATACCATTAAGTTTTTCTTCCATTTTTGTAAGTTCATGATAATGAGTACTAAATAATGTTTTACATTTAATATTGTTATTTACATATTCAAGTATTGCTTGAGCAAGACTCATTCCATCATAAGTAGCTGTTCCTCTACCTAGTTCATCAAATAAAATTAAACTATCGCGGGTAGCTCCAGTTATAGCATTTTTAGCTTCATTCATTTCTACCATAAATGTTGATTCGCCACTGACTAAATCATCACTAGCACCTATTCTTGTAAAGATTTTATCAATAATAGGTAAATTAGCTATTTTAGCAGGAACAAAAGATCCCATTTGACCCATGATAATAATAATTGCTAACTGACGCATATAAGTTGATTTACCACTCATATTTGGACCCGTAATTAATAATGTATTAACATCACTATTCATAATACAATCATTAGAAACATAAGAATTTTTACTAACTCTTTCTACAACTGGATGTCTTCCTTCAATAATTTCAATAATATGTTCTTCATTTAAAGTTGGTCTTACTAGTTTATAATCATCACTTACTACAGCAAGAGATGTTATTGCATCAATATCACTAATTTGATAACTTAAATTTTTTAATGATATTAAATATTTTTTTACTTCTTCTTTAATTTTGCAAAATAAATCATATTCTAAATTAATAATTTTTTCTTCAGCATTTAATATCATTGATTCTTTTTCTTTTAATTCTGGAGAAATAAATCTTTCACAGTTAGTTAAAGTTTGTCTTCTTTCCCAACCTAAATCTTGTGGTATTTCTTTAACCTGACCTTTACTAACTTCAATGAAATATCCAAATACTTTATTAAATCCAACTTTTAAAGTTTTAATACCTGTAGATTCTTTTAATTTACTTTCAAAATCAGCAACAAATGACTTACCTCCACTACGAATATTTTTTAATTCATCAAGTTCTTTATTATAGCCCTCTTTTATTAAATAGCCCTCTTTTAAAGTAACTGGAGGATTCTCATAAATAGAATCATCCAGTAGCTTATATAAAATATCATGAGTATCAATATCATAATTAAATCCAAGGCTTTCAATTATTCTTTTAAGCTCAGGTAATACTTTTAAACTATTTTTTAATTGTAATAAATCTCTTGCATTTAAATTACCGCATGAAACTTTGCCACAAAGTCTTTCAATATCATATATTTCATATAAAGTATTACGAAGTTCATCTTTTAAAATAAATTCTTCATTTAATTTTTCAATTTTATCATATCTTTCTTCAATTAGTTTTTTATCTTTTAAAGGATTTAAAAGCCAATGTTTTAACATTCTTGAACCCATTGAAGTTTTAGTTTTATCAAGTAGCCAAATAAGAGAATACGTTCTTTCTTTTAACCTTAAAGTTTCAATTAATTCCAAATTTCTTATAGTATGAACATCCATAGAAAGATAAGAATTTTTATCTATTACATTAACATCACTAAAGTGATCTAATTCTTTTAATTCTCTTACAACTAAATAATAAAGTAAATGTTTTATTCCCGTTTTATAACGTAAATCTTGAACTGATTCAACAAGATTTTGATATTTATCTTCTAAATATTCACGTGAAACATTTACATCTATACCATAATTATTTTTTAAAAGTTCAATGAAATCTTTATCGCTATCATCAGCTAAAATTAATTCTTTAATATTTAAATTTAATATTTCATTTACTAATTTATCTTTTTGATAAGGAATCTCTAAAATATTTAAAGAACCCGTAGAAATATCAGCATATGTTAAAATATAAATATATTTAAAATCAAGTAAGCTAGCTATATAATTATTATCATGTTCGTTTAATAAATCATTATCAACAATAGTTCCTTTACTTATTACTTGAACTACTCCTCTTTTTACTACCTTTTTAGTAGTTTTAGGATCTTCTAATTGCTCACATATAGCTATTTTATATCCTTTACTAACTAATTTTTCAATATAGGGTTTTACTGAATGAAATGGTACACCACACATTGGTATTTTTTCATCCAAACCAGCATTCTTACCAGTAAGAGTTAATTCACATTCTCTTGATGCAATAAGTCCATCATCAAAAAATAATTCATAGAAATCACCTAAACGATAAAATAATAATTCTTCTTCATAATTATCTTTGATTTCCATATATTGTAACATACCTGGACTTAATTTATTTCTATCTACTTCACTACGCTTCATTTTACCACCCTTAAGCAAATTAATTATATCACGTATAATGAGTTTAGTAAATTGAACTGAATTTGTTTTCAATTTACTATATAATATTTTTACCTATTTTTAGGTAATT
>CADBMU010000065.1 GCA_902795845.1 uncultured Erysipelotrichaceae bacterium | reverse complement strand
TGATACAACTTTAGTAGGATACAAAGAAAATACTAATAAAGTAAATGATACAGGTGGAAGCAAAACAGTAACTTTAACAACAGATAACTTACCGAGTCATAGTCATTCTTTTACTCCAGCTGGTAGTGTGTCATCAACATTTACTGGAAGTTCAGTATCAACTTCATCAACTAATACAGACCATACTCATTATTTTAGTGCCACTACTTCTAATGGAGGATCTCATACTCATAATTTAACTGGACCAGCTGGGCACAGTTATGGTATTTCAATGAATGAGGGAACTACACAATCTACTGGTGTTAACTTTACTATTGTTGCTTATAGAATAAATCAAAATAATTATTATGGTAGAATGACAGTTGATGAACAAGGATTACATAGTCATACCGTTTCTGGAAATACTGGAAGTATGAGTCAAAATTCTAGTCACTCACATACAGTTACAGCAAAGGGAAGTGTATCAAGTTCTTTTAAAGGAACAGCTGGAACAACTGGAAGTACAGGATCTAGTAAAGAATTCAGTGTTCAAAATCCATATACAGTAGTATATATGTATAAAAGAACTGCATAATTAGGTTTACATTAATTAAATTATTTTAATTGAATGTTATTGTTAAAATTTATATAATATTATTATATAGATAGGTGATTGTATGAAACAAAAACATTTAGAAATTAAATATGCTAGAATATGTCAAATGATTAATATTTTAGAAAAAAACTATTACATGGGAAAAGATGTAAAAAAAGAATTAGAAGATGCTTATAATAAAATGTATATGTATAAATATAAACTAGAAATGTTAACTAAAAAGCATTATGATATACCAACATTAAATTCTAATTTTGAAATTATCTTTAGTGAAGAATATGAAACAAAAGAACATAATTTAAATAATGAAATGTTATCTGGGTTAGAAAATAAGCAATTTTATACAAAAGAAGAAGCTGACAATTTAATTAAATGGACGGTTAACAACACAAGAGAAAATTTAAAAATATTATGTGATACAGATAATTTAAATAATTGTGATTTAACAGGTACTTGTGGTTTTTCACAATTTTCAAGTATTTATCCTTTAGAAAAATTAGGACTAAAAGTAACATATAGCAATATAGCAAACTTATTTGATAAAACAGGAGGAATACATGCTTTTGGTACGGTCGAAATACCTATAAAAGATAATGATAAAGTATTAACTAAGAAATATATAATAGATTGTACTTATAGCCAATTTTTCCTTCTAAAAAATTGTGTTGAATCACGTTATTTAGATAGTCATATAAATAATGGAATTACTACTTCACCAATGGCAGGATATTTTATGAAAAATAATTCTGAACTAGAACAATTTGCAAAACAAATGTTAGAAAATGGTTATTGTGAAATGACCGATAATAATTTGATGAAATATTGTTATGGTTTATATCTTCAAGAATTTAATGCTAATGAAGTTAAAAATGCTATGATTAATTTTCAAAAACTTAATATTAAAGATAAGCTAGAAAATTATTCTATAGAAAGTGATTATAACATTGAAGAGTTTCAAGAACTAGGTTGTAATTTAGTAATAAAACCTTTAAAAAAACATGAGAGATAATCATGAATAAAAAAACTCCTTTTTAATCATTATAAAAATGAAAGGAGTTTTTTTAATGGCAAACTATAAAGTAGAGATAACAGGAATAAATACTAATAATCTAAAAGTATTAAAAAGTGAAGAAACCATGGAACTATTTAAAAAATACCAAGCAGGTGATTTGCAGGCTAAAGAAGAAATCGTAAATGGTAATTTAAAGCTTGTTTTAAGTATACTAAAAAAATTTAATAATCAAAAATATAATTTAGATGATCTTTTTCAAGTTGGTGTAATTGGACTAATCAAAGCAGTAGAAAATTTTGATTTATCTTATAATTTACAACTATCAACTTATGCTTGTCCATTAATTTTAGGAGAAGTAAAAAGATATATTAGAGATAATACGACAATAAGAGTAAGTAGAAGTATTAAGGAACTTGCTTATGAGATTATTAAATATAAAGATGAATATGAAAAAAAATATGGTGTTAGTCCAAGTAATGCCGATATAGCTAAAAGCTTAAATATTAATGAATATCAAATTGATTATGCACTTGATTCATTGAAAGAACCTGTTTCAATTTTTGAACCAATTTATAATGACGGAGGAGATACAATATATCTTTTTGATCAAATTGCTGATAAAAAAGATTTTAACACTGATAGAGACATGGTAATCTCTTTAAGGCGTGCGATGAATAATATAAAAGATAGAGAAAGAGAAGTGCTAATATCTAGATATATATTTGGAAAAACTCAAACTGAACTTGCCAATGAATACAATATTTCTCAAGCTCAAGTTTCGCGTATTGAAAAAAATGCTATAGATAACGTTAGAAAATTGATAAAATAGAAATGTAAATCAAAATGTAAACACTGTGTATAAGTACTTTTAGGTTTACAAATGATGTGTTAAACTAGTTTTAAGAATAGAAGAGAGTGTGATTAGTGTGAAAACACCAAAAGTACAAGATGGGCTAAAACCAGTACATATTAATTGTACTAAAGAAAGTATTGCAGATGTGGTTATAATGCCAGGAGATCCATTAAGAGCAAAATATATTGCTGAGAATTTTTTGGATAATTATGAACTTGTAAGTGACACAAGAAACATGTTTGCATATACTGGATATTATAAGAATAAAAGGGTTACAGTGATGGGTTCTGGCATGGGTATGCCTTCTATGAGTATTTATGCTTTTGAACTTTTCTACTTCTTTAAAGTAGAAAAAATTATTAGAATTGGAACATGTGGAGCACTGAAAGAAAATATGAATGTTGGAGAATTGATTCTTGCTACTTCGTCTTATAATGAAGGAAGCTTTGCTTATTCATATAATGGTGAAAATATTCATTTAGTTAATTCTACTTCAACACTAAATAAAAAAATTAAAGAAGTGGCAAGCACTAAGAATTTAACTATCCACGAAGGAACAGTGATAACTACAGAACAATTTAGTTTCTATTCTGATACAGAACATGTTTTAGCTAGAGTACCAGAAAATATTGATTTAATTGGAGAAGAAATGGAATCTTTTGCTTTATTTCACATTGCTAATAGCTTAGATAAAAATGCAGCTTGTATTCTTACTATAGTTGATAGTAAATATAAAAAAGATTTCATGTCTATTGAAGAAAGACAAACTTCTTTAAATAATATGATTAATCTAGCACTTGATTCTATTTTATAACTGAAAAAACAGTTATAATTGCGGACTTGCATTAGCAGGTCTTTTTTTTATTTTTTTTTTGACATAAATTAACTTTAAGCATATACTGAAATAGTAGTTCACTTTTGAACTATTGGTGGTGAGTTATGAATAAAGATATTTTATTAGAAAAAATAATTTATTTAAACAAGGATTCTAAAAAATTATTTGATAAATCAATGAAACAAATTGCTAAAAAATATGACTTAACAAAGTCAGAAGTTTTTATTCTTTCAATAATAGAGCACAACCCTGAAACTTTAAAATCATGTACAATTGTAAAAAATCACAATTTTTCCAAAGCTTATGTTTCACAAGTAACTAATTCTTTAAAAGAAAAAGGATATATTAGTTTAGTAACTGATCCAGATGATAAACGTTATCAAAAAATTAAATTACTTAGTAAAGCCGATAATGTTTTAAATGATATTACTAAAATTTTTAAAGTGAATTTGAACATAATAAAAAAAGGAATTACAAAAGAAGAATTGGATAATTTCATTGGAATCATTGATAAAATAATAAAAAATTTAAAAGATTATGAGGAGGGAAATAATGATTAAATTATTTAAAAATTTTACTAAAAAAGATGTATTTTTAATTATCATATGTGTAATTTTAATAGCATTACAAGTTTATTTAGATTTAAAAATACCAGATTATATGAAAGAAATTACAACTCTTGTTCAAACTACAGGAACAAAGATTGGTGATGTTTTACTTCAAGGTATATATATGTTAGCTTGTGCATTCGGATCACTTTTATCTGCCGTTTTTGTTGGATATCTTTCATCACTTATTTCAGCTACTTTTTCTAAAAATATTAGAAAAAAAGTATTTGAAAAAATTCAAAGTTTCAGTATGGAAGAAATCAAATTATTTTCAACTAGTAGTTTGATTACCAGAACAACTAATGATATAACTAATATTCAAATGTTTATTTCTATGGGTTTACAAATGATGATAAAAGCACCAATTACTGCTATTTGGGCGATTATGAAAATATTAAATAAAAGCTGGCAATGGAGTGTAGTAACTGCATCTGCTGTATTAATTTTAATACTTATGGTAATTTTCTTAATGCTTACAGTATTACCTAAATTTAAAATTGTTCAAAAGCTAATTGATAATATAAATAATTTAACTAGAGAAAATTTAACAGGTATTCGTGTAATAAGAGCATTTAATGGTGAAAAATATCAAGAAGAAAAATTTGAAAAAGGCAATGACACATTGACAAAAACACAACTATTTAATCAAAGAACTATGTCAATAATGTCTCCTGTTATGTATCTTGTTATGAATACTTTAACACTTGCTATTTATTTTATTGGAGCGTCATTAATTAATAATGCTATGCTAGGAATGAAAATATCTTTATTCAGTGATATGGTAGTATTTTCTAGTTATGCAATGCAAGTTATAATGTCATTTTTAATGCTTGCAATGATTTTTATAATGTATCCAAGAGCAGCAGTATCTGCTTCACGTATAAATGAAGTATTAAGTACTGATGCAAAAATAAAAGATGGAAAAGGGGTAAAAAATACTAAAGAAACTGGAACTGTAGAATTTAAAAATGTTTCTTTTAAATATCCTGATAGTGATGAATATATTTTAAAAAATATTTCCTTTAAAGCTAATAAAGGTGATACCGTTGCTTTTATAGGATCAACTGGTAGTGGTAAATCAACTCTTATTAATTTGATTCCAAGATTTTATGATGCTACTGATGGAGAAATATTAATAGATGGAATAAATATTAAAGATTATACTTTAGAAGAGTTACATAATAAATTAGGGTATGTTCCTCAAAGAGCAGTAATGTTTAATGGAAGTGTAAATTATAATGTTTCTTACGGTAAAACTAGAAATAAAATATCAGAAAAAGATATAAAAGAAGCTGTTAAAGTTGCTCAAGCCAAAGATTTTGTTGAAAAAATGACTGAAAACTATAATTCTAATATTGCTCAAGGTGGTACAAATATTAGTGGTGGTCAAAAACAAAGAATTGCAATAGCAAGAGCAATTGCAAGAAAGCCAGAAATTTATATTTTTGATGATTCTTTTAGCGCTCTTGATTATAAAACAGATTACTTACTAAGAAAAGATTTAAAAAAATATACTAAAGATTCAACTAGTTTAATTGTTGCTCAAAGAATTGGAACAATAATGAATGCTACAAAAATTTTAGTACTTGATGAAGGCGTTTGTGTTGGAATGGGTACACATAAAGAATTATTAGAAAATTGTGATATTTATAAAGAAATTGCTTATTCACAATTATCAGAAAAGGAGCTAGAAAATGAATAATGAAAATTCTAGACCTAAAAGAGGTCATGGACCAGCACCAGCTGAAAAACCTAAAGATTTGAAACTTGCTATAAAAAAATTATTTGAATATTTAGGTGGATTCAAAAAATACATTTTAATAGCATTAATACTTGCTGCATTAAGTTCTGTATTTTCAATAGTTGGTCCGAATAAAATATCAGATTTAACAGATTATATATCTAAAGGTTTGATTATAAACCAAAAAAATTTAAAAAAAGTAACAGAATCTATAACTTCTGATTTAACACAAGAAAAAATAATAGAAGTTACAAATAAATTATTTGATATAAATACAGAAGAAATATTTTCTATAACTTCATCTAATATACCAAAAGAAGATTTAGTAATTCTTAATGAATTTATGAAAAATAAGAATTTTACTGAACTTTTGAATTTAAGTGAATCTAGTAAAGAAAAGATTTTTAAAGATAGTGAAATAGATGGAATATTTGTTTCTGGTAAAGATAAAATATCTTTTATAAATATGTTATCTTCTATAAATACTACTGATAAAAATGAAATGTCAAAGACTTTTATGAATATGCCAGAAAGTATTTTAACTTTATTATGCAGTGATACTGTTATAGATAATGTTAGAGTTACGAAAGAAGAAAAAGCCGAATTTATTAGCTTAACTAAAGACGTAAATACTAAATCATCAAGTGAAAGCATTTATAAGACTTTAGACAAAAGCCCAAAAAGTATAAAAAAATTAATTAAACCAAACATGGATTTAGTTAAAATCAAAAAATTATGTTTGTTCTTAATAATACTATATTTAACAAGTGCTTTATTTAATTTTATTCAAAGTTTTATAATGGCTACTGTTTCAAATAATTTTGCTAAGAGTTTAAGAACAAAAATATCTAAAAAAATTAATAAATTACCATTAAAATATTTTGATACTCATGAAATAGGTGATGTATTATCACGTGTAACAAATGATGTAGATACAATTGGAATGTCTATGTATCAATCATTAGGATCACTTGTAGGTGCAATTACCTTATTTATTGGATCAATTATAATGATGTTTTATACTAACTTTTTAATGGCTATAACAGCAATATTGTCTTCATTAATTGGATTTATATTTATGTTTATTATTCTTGGAAAATCTCAAAAGTATTTCCTAAGAAGACAAGTTGAACTTGGTAAACTTAATGGACATATTGAAGAAATATATTCTTCTCATAATGTTGTAAAAGCCTATAATGGTGAAGAAAATTCTTCTAAAAAGTTTGATAAACTAAATGAATCTGTTTATGACTGTAATAGAAAAAGTCAATTTTTATCAGGACTTATGATGCCATTTATGTCATTTATTGGAAACTTTAGTTATGTTGCTGTTTGTATCGTTGGGGCTTTACTTGTTATAAATAATCAAATTACATTCGGAGTTATTATGGCTTTCATTATTTATGTAAGATTATTTACATCACCACTTTCTCAAATAGCTCAAGGAATGACAAATCTTCAAACTACAGCTGCAGCTAGTGAAAGAGTATTTGAATTCTTAGAAGAGAAAGAAATGGATGATGAAAGTGATAAGAAAAAATATTTAGATCCTAGTAAAGTATCTGGTAATATTTCATTTGAACATGTAAAATTTGGATATGATGAAAATAAAACAATTATCAAAGATTTTAGTTTAGATGTTAAAAAAGGCGATAAAATAGCAATAGTAGGTCCTACGGGAGCTGGTAAAACTACTATGGTTAATTTACTTATGAAATTCTATAATATTAATTCTGGAAGTATTAAAATAGATGATATTGATATTAACGAACTAACACGTGAAAATATTCATGAACTATTTATAATGGTTTTACAAGATACATGGTTATTTAATGGTACTATTAGAGATAATATTAAATATAATAAAGAAAATGTTACTGACGAAGAAATATTTAAAGCTTTAGAAGTAGTAGGAGTAGATCATTTCGTAAAATCGTTACCTAAAATGTTAGATTATGAAATAACTGATAACGAAAGTATTTCAGCCGGTCAAAAACAACTTTTAACTATTGCTCGTGGTATGATAGAAAATGCACCTTTCTTAATTCTTGATGAAGCAACATCATCAGTTGATACTAGAACAGAAGAATTAGTACAAAGTGCTATGGATAAATTGACAGTTGGCAAAACTTCATTTATAATTGCCCATAGATTATCTACTATTAAAAACGCTACAAAAATCCTTGTAATGAATGAGGGAAACATTATTGAACAAGGAACTCATGAAGAATTATTAAAACTAAATGGCTTTTATGCTGATTTATATAATTCACAATTTAAAAAAGATAATAATTAAAATTTTTTGAAATTTAACAGATTTTGAAAATTGTTAAAAATAACTTTACCAATTTTTATATTTTTGTATACAGATTTT
>CADBMU010000064.1 GCA_902795845.1 uncultured Erysipelotrichaceae bacterium | reverse complement strand
TAACTAAATTGACCGCTTCTCCCATGTGATCATAATCACCATGAGTAATTACTAATTTTGTAATTTTAGTAATACCAAAACTTTTTAAAAATGTAATTAATTGCTCTGAATCTTTATATTCTTTTGTTTTTTCTTGCCAGGATTCTTTTTGATAGGTAGTTTTACCACCTGTATCAATCATTACTACGTCTTTGTGTTTTGGACTTATAATTACTTCACAATCACCTTGACCTACATCTAAATAATAAATATAATAGTTGCTATTAAATAAATAACTAAATTTAGTTATTGCTACTAAGACTGGTAAAAATAGCAATAATTTTTTGTTCTTTGTTTTTACAAATAAAATCAGGAAAACATAATATATTAAAATTATAATTAAATTCATTTTACCAGTAGTTATTATAAAAGCTAATTTTTCTAATAAAAAATTACTGTATTCTAGTATTACTATTAAGATATGTAAAATACTATCTAAAAATGGAAAAATAAAAGAAAGTAATAAAAATGGGTAAAGAATATATGAAACAAATGGTACTATTAAAATATTAATAAATATTGAGATTAAATTAAATTCAAAATTATTGTAAAGAGTTATCGGTAAAGACAATAAAAAAGCAAATATTGAAAGACTTATAATACATTTTGGTTTAATTAAAAATAAACCAAGTGTTATTATAAATGAATATTGGAATCCAACATCTAATATTAAAAATGGATTTATTAAAATTAAAATAAAGGCTGTATAAAAAAGTAACTTTGAATTATTAAAATCTTTAAATAATTTTATATTCTTCAAAGTATAAAAAATAGTAACTCTTAAAACAGAAGGTGTAAACATTACTAAAAAACTATAAATATATAAAAATAGTACTATGAATTTATTTTTAAATTTCAATTTATTAAATATAAGAATAAGCATGCTTATATGCATGCCTGAAATAGCAAATAAATGGGTTATTCCATTGATTTTATATAAATTGTATACATCATTTTCTAAAAAGCTTTTATCTCCTAAAATAAAAGTATAAAAATATTTAGAATCCTTTCTATTATCAATCATTTTTATGATAAAATTCTTTAATTTATAAAAAATATTATTCTTTTTAATTATTTTAATTGTCTTTGTATTCATGATAAGATTTATATTTTTAGATTTTAAATATTTTTTATAATTAAAGTTATTAGGAATGGTATTTTTAACTGGTTCACTAACTGAACCAGTAGTTTTTATCATATATCCTAACTCAAGATTTTTTTCTAAATACTTTTTCTCACTTTCTGATTTTATATAGTAATTTGCTATTATTTTTTGCTTATTTTTTAACTGCATTGAAAGTTTATCACCATCTATTTTGTAAGCTACTAAAACACCATTAAATTTATTTATATTTAAATCAGAATTCTTTATACTAAAATTTAACATAATATAGCCAGTTAACATTATAAATAAAATAATTAGTGTTATATTAGATTGTAATATTTGATTTAATTTTTTCAAACAATGCATCCCCTATACCTGAAACATTTTTTATCTCATCAATTGTTTTAAAAGGTCCATTAGTATTGCGATACTCAATAATAGCAGTAGCTTTAGACTCGCCGATTGAATTTAATGTCATCAGTTCTTCTTTTGTTGCTGAATTAATTGAAATTAATTTACTAGTGTTTTGATTACTAGAAATTACTTGTTCATTAGATTTTGAAGAATTAGAGTTATCTAGGCTTTTACTTGTAGTTGTATTGCTATTAATAATTGATGCATTATTTTCATTACATTCAGTTATAATAACACTATCACTTGTACATTCATTATTACTTGATAAACTATTTTCTTTAGCAATTTGAAGTAGCTCATTTTTAGTAAATACTTTAATAACCATTTGATCTTCTAATTTTTTACTTAAATTAAGATTACTCGTATCAGCATTCTTTTTTAATCCTCCAGCTAAATTTATTAAGTCAATCACATTACTTGAATTTTCTAATTCATAAACACCGGGATTTTTAATAGCTCCTTTTACATCGACTTTTATTTTATCATTTTGTTTCTTTTCTTCTTCTGTATTTTCTTTTAAAGATTGAATAGTTTGATTAGTTGTTTCACTTTTTACCGTTTTAACACTAAATGAACGATAAATAAGCACAATTATTCCTGTTAAAAGAAATATGAATAATGCTAAACAAATAATATTAAAATAATAGTCAATTGTTTCTTTTATTTTATTCATTTTTTCACCCCCTTCTACTATCTTATTACAAAAAAATGTCTCATTTCCTTTTTTTTCTT
>CADBMU010000063.1 GCA_902795845.1 uncultured Erysipelotrichaceae bacterium | reverse complement strand
GTAAAATATTATTAGAAATTGATATAAAACTATAAAATTTCTAATTTGTGAGTAAAAGTTTGAAATAACTTAACCACTCGCACCAGATTGATAGTAAACTCGAACACTTTCGAGTAAAAATTTAAAACGACTTGTCAAAAAGTCGTTTTTATGTTACCATGAATATGTCAAGGAAACTTGCATAAAATAAAAAGGATACATTTGATTGTGGTTAATCAAATGCAATCCCTTATGGATATAGCATCTGAAATCACATAGTTGTGAAGTCAGATGCTTTTGCTATTTTAGGAGTAAAATAATTACCACTAAGAATAGGAGTAATATTATAATAAATAGAGAAAATTCTCTTTTTGTCATAAATACCACCACCTTTCTTTTATCATTGATAAATAGAAAGAGAAAGCATCTGATATGTTTCAAATGTATCCTTTACCATTACAGCAAACATTTGTTTTGATAACAAGAGATAATATTAAATTTACGACTATTTAGAAACACACTTATATAATGACAATATCATTATATACAAGATAAAAAAATATACCTACGAATCAGTAAGAAAACTTGTAAAAAGTTTTTTTTAATGATAATATGTATTTAGCAAGAAAAATTGCATAAAATAAAAAAGGAACATTCAATTCTGCAAGTGAATGTCTCCTCTAAAATTTAGTATTGACACTCAATCAGATTTGATAGAGTGTCATATTTTTATTTCTAATACCAATAAGGTAAGTAGTAATAAAATAATAACAATAAGACGAAGGACTTTTATTATAAAAGTTCTTTTCTTCATTGTATCCCTCCTTTCTTTTACAAGATTGGAAGACGACACTCACATTAAATGTTCCTATAAAGATTATAGTGAGCAATTGTTTTATAAGTAAGAATTATTAATAATAATTTTATGAATCAATTTATTTAATACTCGAAATTTTTGAGATAACATAAAAACTACTTTCAAATTAAATTGAAAGTAGTTTTATTTTGAATGTTTACTAATTTATAGGAAAAAAATTATAAATAAATCCAAAAATAATATTACTATTCCAGAAATTAACATAAACCAAAACATCCATTTTTTATTACAATATCTTAAAACATAAGCTATTTTAGGATTTTTATCATAATAATAAACATCTACCTTTGAACCAAGTGGAAACATTTCTTCAATTGGATTTTTATTAATTTCAATTAATGTATTACCAACTCTTTTGGTATATAAATATTGATTTTTATCTTCATATGAAAGATTATTCTTTTCTTTTGGAGTTTTTTTCATTGTACTAATATAAACTTTATACTCTGGGCCAACTACTTTATAATCTTTATTATTAACTTTATAATAAACGATTGGTAAATGAATATTGTTATGTTCACCTCCATAATTAAATAAAGTGTATTTTTTTATTACTCCTTTAATTTTTTTATTACATTTTTCTTCTTGAATTAAATATTTATAAAATAATAAATATGCTAATAAAATCAAAATAAATGATGACAAACTAAGTATTATTCCAAAAACTATTTTTATAACAATTATACTTTCCATAATATCACTCCAACTATACTAAGTATATAATAACACAAAACTGGTTTTATTAAAAACCAGTAGTTAATATTTTTAAATTTTTCTTTAGATAATCAAAGTAATTAGCTTTATCTATATTATGAGTAACTGTTACATCACTTTCCATTACAAGCTTTCCATCATTATCAAGTATTTCAGCAGTTCCTACTTTATCACCTGTTTTAACAGGTGCTTTTATATTATCAACTTTTAAATTAACAAAATAATCTGTGGATTTATCATTAATCTTTTTTAATGAAGTAGCATCTTCTTTTAATATTAAATCAACATTATCTTTTTTACCTTTTTCTACTTTAACATTACCTAATATTTTTGTTTTGCTCATTATTAAATCTAATTTATAAGTATTAAAGCCATAATTTAATAAGTTAGTAGTATCTTTGCTTCTTAAATCACTAGTTTCAGCGCCCATTACTACTGATAAAAGACGCATATTACTTTTTTTTGCAGTTGTTGTTACACAATATTTTGCACTAGAAGTAAATCCAGTTTTAAGTCCATCTACTCCATCATAAAATCTAACTAATTTGTTTGTATTGACAAGCCATGTAGAAGAGCCATCATTTTTTTTCAAGTAATCTTCATAAATACTGGTATATTCTAATATTTTTTCATGCTTTAATAATTCCTTAGCAATCATTGCCATATCATAAGCACTTGAATAATGTCCTTCTGTATCAAGGCCATGAGGATTTTTAAATACAGTATCTTTTAACCCTAAAGACTTAGCTTTTTCATTCATCATATTAACAAAATTTTCAACAGTGCCACCAACTTTTTCCGCCATTGCAACTACTGCATCATTACCAGAAGCAATAGCAATGCCTTTAAGTAGATCCTTAACTTTATAAGTTTCACCTGCTTCTAAAAAAATTTGTGATCCACCCATACTTGAAGCATTTTCACTTATTAAAACATCACTATCAAATGATAATTTATTATTATCTATTGCTTCCATAATTAGAAGCATACTCATAATTTTTGTCATTGATGCTGGAGGTAATTTCTCATGGGAATTAGCTTCATATAATATTTTACCAGTTGATGTTTCTAATAAAATTGAACTTTTAGAATTTGGTGCCAAATTTTCTAAAGCATTTACATTAATAAAGAAAGTTAAAAAACAAATTACTCCAAATAATATTTTTTTCACAATAACACCTCTAATAAAAGATATGAAAAAATTTTTAAAATATATTTATATTAGTTAAATTATGTAAAATTTTAATTTACTTAGTATTAAATTTAACTAATTATTGATAAAATGTAATTAGAAAGATGTGTGATGTTATGAATAAAAAATTATTTTTTGGTTTAGTTGGAATTTTTGTTATTGTTTATACTTTACTATATACTACTTACTATTATAAAAATAATAAACAAGATACATCTCCAGTTAATGAACCTACTGAAGATATAATTTATAGAGAAATAGACGATTATGAAGATATTGTTTCTACATTACAATATAAAAATTATTCAACAACTGAAATAAATAATATTTTAGGAAAATTAAGTGATACAAACATAAAAAAATTAATAGAACTTCCTTATCAAGATATAAAAGATTATGTAGATATAACAAATTTTAATATAGATAATATAAAAAGATATGAAAGTTATAAAACTTTAAATCCTGATTTAGAAATTAAAAATGTAGTTACTAAAGTTAATTTAAATTTAGATAAAGAATTTTATAGTAATCATGAGGATATTACAAACCCAGAAGAAATTACTGTTTTGGTAAATAAATTTCATAAATTAAGTAGTGATTATGAACCAAGTGACTTAACATCATTAAGCTATAGTTCAGCATATAAAATGCGTAAACCAGCAGCTGAAAGTTTTGATAAACTGCAAGCTTATGCAATAACTCAAGGAGTTTCATTCTATCCATATAGTGCTTATCGTTCATATAAAACACAAGATATTATTTACAATAGATACGTTAAAATTGATGGAGTAAATAAAGCTGATACATATTCTGCAAGACCAGGATACTCAGAACATCAAACAGGTCTTGCTGTTGATATTAGAAGTACTGGATATAATGAGTTAATTAGTAAGCATTACTCTTGGTTAAAAGACAATTCTTATAAATATGGATTCATAATAAGATACACTAAAGATAATGAAAATATTACAGGATATCAAGAAGAACCTTGGCATTTAAGGTATATCGGCATTGATCATGCAACAAAAGTTCATGATTTAAATATAACTTATGACGAGTACTATGATCTATATTTAACTGAGTATTAAAAAAGAAAAAGAACTGAAGTTCTTTTTTTAGTTATTTAGTAAATTTTCTAAAAGCATTCCTATTGCTTTTTCAATATCTTTTTTTGCAATGTTCATTTCTAATAGTTTTTTAGCTATTTCCCTTTTTTCATTTATAGTTCCTTCATTGTATGACTCTTCTTTAGCTTT
>CADBMU010000062.1 GCA_902795845.1 uncultured Erysipelotrichaceae bacterium | reverse complement strand
CACTCAAAAATGACTTTTTTTAGCTTATTTATTACTTATTTTTTTAATTTTTTTGTATGTTCTTCTTCAGGATTTATCATACTTGCAATTACATAATTATCATAATTTAATGCTGCTAAAAATTTATTAAATCTATTATAATCTAAATCTTTTATAAATTGGATATCTAAAAAATCTTCTGAATAATCCTTTTTGTAAGTAAAACTTTTAAAATTTTTATATTTATTTTCAGAATTTCTAATTTCATTTGCAATTATTACTTTTTTCATCAATTCAAATTCTTGTTCATCAACTTTAAATTCTTTGAAATTTTCAAGTAATTCTGATATAAATAAATTGAAATTAATTGAACTTACTATTATCACTAAATCAATAGTATTTTTATTTAATTCCATAGAACTAGTTATATTACTTTCTAATATTCCATTTTTCATAAATTTTATCATTAAATCTGAACTACTTATTAAATTCTTTTGATATATAATGTAATTAAAATAATGCATTTCTTTACGTCCAAATCCCTCAGGTATTTTAATTTTTATACCAATTCCGTTAAATTCATGAAAAACATTTCTTTCAATCGTAGCTTCTTTTTCTCTTACATCTAAAGAATTATAATTATATTCAACCAATTTTTTCTCATGTTTTGGAATTTTAGCATATATTTCATTAACATAATCTATAATTTCTTGTTCATTTATATTTCCAGCAATTAATAATGTTTTATTTTCATCATAATAAAAAGCATCATAACATACCTTTAAAAGTTCAAAATTTATGTCATTAGTTGTTTGTTCATTGCCAATAGGAGATAAACTTTCATGAATATAATCAAAATCTGGATATAAATTTTTTAATAAAAGACTATATAGAGATTTAACATTTTTATCACATACCATTTTTGCTTCTTCTCTTATTGCTTTTTTGGAATCTTCAACATCTTTTTTTGTAAATACTGGCATATCAATTGCTTCGATAAGTTCTTTTATGGATTCTTTTATATTTTTAATGCCATAAAAATAATAACAAGTTGAATTTAATAATGTTATTCCATTTTGTTTATAATTATTATTAGAAAATTTATTATAAATATTCCCATATTTTGAATGCTCACCTAATAAATGTTCTAAAAAATGAGCATATCCAGGACCAACATGATATTTAGTTTTATCATATTCAAAATCAAACCACTTTCCAGATGAACCATAATCAATAGAATAACTCACAAATGTTTGTTTTAAATTTTTATCATTAAATAAGTAAAGGGTTACACCATTTTGAAGTATTATTTTTCTATAATTATTCATTATTTATCACCTCTATACATAAAAGTGCTTTGTTTTGCAAAAGATTTTGTATATTCTACAATCCTTTTTTCATCATAAAAATCTAAGTTTTTTATTAAATCTTCATAACTATAATCTCCATTAGAATTTAAAATATAATTAGCTAAATTATCAATTAAAATATTTTTTCTTTCAGATATTAAGAAATAATTTTCTTTCAATTTTTCTTTACCATCTAAAATTAAATTTTTTAATTTTTGTTCATCTTGTATAGTATCTATTATTTCATTTACTGCAGCAATAAATTTTTCCTTATTCTCTTTAGATATTTGTCCAAAAAATATTATAGAATTATTTGAATATTTAAAATAAGCTTCAGCATGATATGCAATTTTATATTTTTCTCTTATTATTTGAAGACATAACTTTTTAGAATTTAAGATTGAATTTAATATATTGATAATAGCATAACTATCTTTTTTTGTTGTATAAGTAATATAAATAAATGATTCATTTATTTTATTATCAGGTATTTCAATATCATCTTTTATAATAGGAATTTCATCAGTAAAATCCAAATTTTCCATTTCACTTTTAAATGGTATAAATTTTCTAAAACTTTCAAATTCTTGAACATCCATATTTCCAACTATTAAACCACGATAAAATCTATTACCTAAAATTAATTTGTTATACATATTTTTTATATCCTCTAGATTAATAGAATCTATTTCAGCAATTATTTTATTTATATCACTTATATAGGTATATGCTATTTTTGAATTACTAAAAGTTTGTTCATGATATAATTTATTTATATAATTTTTAATAATTGAATATACATGTCTTCTATCTGCGATAAGCTTTCTTTTTGCATCTTTTAAATTTTCTTTATCAAATAATATATTAAATATTATATTTTTTAAAAATTTATAAACTTCTAAATAGTAATTATCTTGAATTATGTCTCTATCTATAAAAGAAAATGAAATTTCTAAAAATGTTTTACTTTCTTTTGTTTTTGTTTCAAAACCTAAATACATAGAATATAATTCTCTTTGTTTATTACTTGGATTTTTATAGATTTTATTTGACATCTTAAATAATAAAGATAATAATTGACATGTTAAAAAATCTTTTAAATTATTATCTATTAAAAAATAAAGTTTTCCATTTATTGTTTTATAATCATCTGTGTTATATAGAAACATTCCATTATCATCATATAATTTTTCTAAATTCAATAATATTCCTCAATTCTTTTTTTCAAAATATTATATATTCGTAAATACAGTTTGTCAATTAGAATGCTGATTTATTCAAGAGTAGTTTTAGTTATATTACTACTTTTTTCTAATGTTCCACCATATATTTCTGGTACTTTACCCTCTATTATTTTAGATGCCGCAAGTATTTCAAAATCACGGGAATTTCTTTTAGAGGCTACTGGTGTTATAGTTAGGCTAGTTATGTTAATAGTAGTAAATACTTCAATTAAAGAATTATTAATGCCATAATCAGTTACTTTTGTTTTAACACCAGTAAGTATACTACCAATAAATTTAACTTTAACAGGGATTTTAGGGCCTAAATTACTAAAATATATATTATTGGAAGATATTCCGTATGGAACCATTAAAACAAAATAATCTTTATTACTTGATAAATATTCATCATAATAATCCATATTAGTTTTACCAAGTTCTAAATTAGATAAATCATTTTTTAATTCATCGGTAATATGACCAGAAAAGTTATATAATGAAGCTAAATTAAAATCTATATCTATAATCTCATTATTTTTATTTTTATTAATTATTAATATATTTTTTATCGTATCATAATCTTCTTTTAATGAATATTCATTAATAATATTATTAATCATTTTGTCTATATCCATTTCTACAACTTTTTCGAGTTTAGGGTTAACATTTTTATTAAAAGTATTTAATAATATTAAAGTATTTATAAAAATTAAAAAAAGAACTATCCAAATAATATGTTTTATTTTGATACTTCTTTTATTTTTCATTCTTTTAACTCTTCTCATATTAAATTATATGAAATATATTTAAAAAATATGGAAATAATTATTTAAAAAGAATAAAGCTCCAGCTATAAAAGCAATAATAATTAAAACTATTAATACTCGTATTATTATTTTTGTTGCTTTTAAATCGTCTTTTAAATCATTAAAATCATCAAAGTCACTTTGAGTAAAAGCATTAGTTGTAGTATAAAAAGAATTTTCTAATTTTTCTTTTTCAATCATTTTTTTTGTATCGTCTTTTTTTACTTCTTCTTCTATTCCACTTAATACTTGAGTATTATCGCTTCCCTTTAAATCTGATAAAATATCGAATGGATCTAATTTAGAAGTTTTAGCAAGTTCTTTTGAAGTAATTGTATTTATTAAAGTCATCAATTCTTCTTCTTTAGCAGTTTTTGCTTGATCTTCTTCTTTTTTTTCGTATTCTTTTAAATCTAAACTATTTAATATATCAAACTGTGTGTCACGTATTTTTTTTAGTCTATCTTTATTATAATCAATCTCTTTTTCTTCACGAGCTTTTTCTAATATAGAATTTATATCATATTCTTTTGTATCTTCTAAATCTATATCTTCGTCTTCATAATTATCTAAAGTAATTGTTTTTCTTTTTGGAGTTGTTTTATAATTTTTCTCTAAAAGATTTTTTATTTTATCAACATCAATAATATTTTCATTGTCACCAATAACTTTGACATTATTATTAGGGTTAAATTTTTCTAGATTTAACTGATTGATATCTTTATATAATTGCTCATTTTTATCTAATCTAGATTTAGTAAGCTCATGGTTATCATAATATTTTTCCATACGAGATTTCATGTAACCACTCCTTATTCAAATATATGATATCATAATTTTACAATATTTGAAATATAATTATTTGCTTTTTTTTAATATTATTTATATAATCTTTTTATATGAGGAGATGAATTTATGAAAAAAATTATTGTTAATGATGAAACTTGTATTGGATGTGGTGCTTGTATTGCAATTGATAGTGAGCATTTTGATTTTGATAGTGATGGAAGATCTTGTGTTATTTCTAATGAAAATTTAAATAGTGATGATTTAAGTAACGCTATTGAATCTTGTCCAGTAGCTGCTATAAGCATTGAAGAATCTGAATGTGACTGCGATAGTGATTGTCAATGTGAAGCTGATGAATCATGTAATAATGAATGTCAATGCTCTTGTGATGGATGTCATTGTTGTGAATAGTTAATTAAAAAAAGATAAAACAAAATTTTTACATGTTTTATCTTTTTTTATCTTCCTAAATTATTTGTATGAATTTGTTTCATTAACAAATAATATTCGTCTAAATAACTTTTCGTTTTAATCAAATTATCAAAAGCTTTAATTTCGTCATTTTCATAATCAATATTTGAACTGTTATGATTTTCTTTCATCTCTTTTATTTTATTACTTACTTTGCAAGCTGCTGTATAAGCATTCATTCTCTTTATATATTCATTTAGTTCTTCTTCTGATAATAGTTCATCATTTTCTATCAACCATTTTTCTGCTTCCATTAATATTCCTCCATACCATCATAATAATGTAAAGGATTATTTTTATCAAGTAAAATATTTGTAATTTTACAATAAATATACATTTATATTTACATCATTTAAGACTATATAATTTTTTTACTTCTTTAATAGAAAGTATACGATATTCTCCTGACTTTAAATTGTCTAGTGTTAAAAAGGCATATGACTCTCTTTTTAATTTAATTACTTCATGCTTTAATTCATGAAATAATTTTTTTACTATATGGTTTCTTCCTTCAACAATAGTTATTTCAACCATAGATGTATTCTTTTCTAAATCTTTTTTTCTAACTTTAAATCTAACTGGTTTACACTTTCTACCATCAATTATAATTCCTTTTTTTAAAGCATCTATATTTTCTTTTGATAAAATTCCCTCTATTTTAGCAATATAAGTTTTCTCAACATTATTGTTTGGATGAGATAATATATTTGTTAATTCTCCATCATTTGTAAGAAGAATTAAACCAGTAGTATCATAATCAAGTCTCCCAATTGGGTAAATTCTTGTGTCTGTTTCAATTAAATCTACAACTGTTTTTCTATTTTTATCATCACTAACACTACAAATAACACCACGAGGTTTATTTAAAAGATAATATTCTTTATTCTCTTCTTTTTTTAATAATACACCATCTATAATAATACTATCTTCATATGATACTTTTGTACCTAGTTCTTTAATTATTTTTCCATTTACTTTTACTTTTCCTTCTTTAATTAATTCTTCTGCTTTTCTTCTTGATGTAAATCCACTATTTGCTATAACTTTCTGTAATCTTTCCATAACAATCCCTCTTCACGAGCATAGTATATCAAAATTTTGCTAAAATAGCAATGAAACCACTATAAAGCTTGCTGTTATACCTATTAAATCGGCAAATAAGCCATTATATAATGCATGCTTAATTTTAGTAACTTTTATACTAGAAAAATAAAGAGCTAATACATAAATTGTGGTATCAGTACTACCTTGAATTGTAGATGCAAGAAGTCCAACAAAAGAATCTGGGCCATAATTTGTAAAAATGTCATTCATAATAGATAATGATGCTGTACCAGAAATTGGTCTTAATAGTGCCATGGGTATTATATCAAGTGGTAAATTAAATTTTGATAACACGGGAAGTAAAAAAGAAAATGCTGTATTTAAGAAATTACTTTCTAAAAAAATGTTTACAGCAAAAACCATGGCAAGTATAGAAGGAAAAATATTAAAGCAAGTAATTAAACCTTCTTTTGCACCATTTAAAAAAGAATCATAAATGTCTACTTTTTTTATAAAACCATAAAAAACTATTATTAAAATAAAAATTGGAATAATTAATTTAGATACCATTATTTTTTCTCCTTATAAAATAATCAAGTACAAGACCAGCAAAAGATGAACAAAAAGTTGCTATTAAACTAGTTATAATTATGCTTTCAGGATTTACAGAACCATGCATTAGTCTTAAAGCAATAGTTGTTGTTGGTACGATTGTTACCCCAGAAGTATTAAGTATTAGAAATGTTATCATTGGTTCAGTTGCTGTATCTTTTTGTAGATTTATTTTTTGTAATTCATTCATTGCTTTTAAACCAAACGGAGTTGCGGCACTACCTAAACCCATTGCATTTGCAGCAATATTTGAAGCTATATAACCAAGGGCTGGATTATCTTTTGGAACACATGGAAATAATTTAGATAATAATGGATAAAGAAATTTTGAAATTTTATTTAACATTCCAGAATCCTCTGCTATTTTCATTATTCCCGTCCATAAAACAATAATAGGAAGCAAATCCATCATCATTTTTAATCCAGAATTAGCACTTGTTAAAATAGTATCATTTAATGAAATTACGTTTCCTGAAAGAAGTGAAAAAACAACACCAACAATAATTAAAAATGCCCAAATAAATGCAACCAAATTATCCATCTCCTTACTTAGAAATATGAAAAAAAGATATTTATTTAAACCACTTCTTTATTTTATTCCATAAATTTTCTTTTTTAGCTATTGTCTTTTTTACTATATAAATGTCTTCTTCATAAACATTTTGATTATTTAATAAAACTTGTGCTTTTCCAATAACCTGATCATTTTTAAAATCATCATTTTTTTCAAGAATTATATTTAATTTTAAATTTTCTCTTTCACCTTTAGTAACTAACATTTGAAAATCTTTTTTTACATAAAATTTTACGCCTTTATAATAACTTTCATTATATATTTTAAATTTATTTTTATCTATTAATTTTACTAGTTCATACTTTTTAAAATATTCTTCATATAAGTTTTTATGGTCATTAAAATCATTTCCATCATTTAAAGTCACTACAACCAAATTTTTCCCATCTTTAGAAGCCGTAGTTACAAGTGTTCTTTTAGCAAGTTTTGTAAATCCTGTTTTACCTCCATTACAATATTCATAATTAAATAGTAGTTTATTTTTATTTTTCCAAGTATAAGTTTTTTTATCAGTTTTTGCTTTATATGATTTAGTTCCTACTATTGTTTTAAAATCTTTATTTTTTATAGCATAACTCATCAAAAGAGCCATATCATATGATGTTGAAGTATTTGCCTTTCCATCATTTTCTTCTAAACCATGGGGATTATAAAATATAGTATCATTCATTTTTAACTTCTTTGCTTTTTCATTCATTAGCTCTACTAAATCTATTTTTTTATTTTCAAAGTATTTCTTTATAACTAATGCTGCATCATTACCGCTTCTTAACATTAGTCCATAAAGTAAATCTCTAATACTAATTTCTTCACCAATTTCAATATATATTGCACTACCATATGCTTTTAAAACACTTTCGTCTACAACAATTTTATCATTTAACTTTGCATTTTCTATTGTTACAATTGCTGTCATTATTTTAGTTGTACTTGCAATTAATCTCTTATCATTAATGTTACTTCCAGCAAGTACTCGTTTTGAATCACTATCCATAACTATCCAAGAAGATGCAGAAATTGCTTTTATTTTAATAGGTATAATTATTAATAATATTGATATAAAAACTAATACTTTTTTCATGTAATCACCTATCAAATAATATGAAAAAAAGAACTATTTTAGTCCTTTATTTAATCATTTGTGTAATCATATATTCCATGTATTTTTTGAATATCAGTATCACTTAAATCTGTAACTTTCCATTTACCATTTTCTTTTTTTACTTTAAAATCAATAGAATATGTAACAGTTTTATCATATTTTTTCATAGTATCTAATTTGTAATCTATATATGAATCTTCATCATAAGAGCCATCTTTATAGAATTTTTCACGATTATCTTTTAAATATTCTGCAACTTCTTTTTGAACTTTATAGTAATCATATACTGTTATTTTAGCTGTAACTGTTGCAGTATCACCGTCATAAACTTCATCGGTAATTTCATATTTCATATCTTTATATTGTCTTTTTAATACATCTTTATATGTTTCTTTTTGAGAATCTGTTAAATCTTCTTTTGCTACTAAATCATCCAGCTGTGTTGTTACATTTTCATCAAGATTTTTATAATTATTTAGATAATCTTTTACAGCATCTTTGGCTTTATTAACACTGCATGCACACCCTACTGTTAAAAATAATGCTATTGCTATTACAAATATTTTTTTAAAATTTTTCATATATATTTCTCCTTTGTTATTATTATGTTTAAATCTATTTTTTTTATACACTATATTTATAAGACATTTTAATTATTTTATAAATTTCACAATGAATATTTTTTAATTCTTCTTTTATATCTTGCATCATTTTCTTTAAAATTATATCCAAATTTGTTTCTTTTTCATTAAACCATTCATAATATAAATATTCTAATTTATTCTTATCTTTATTTTTATAAAGCTCTAATATTTCTTTTGTTATAACATTTTTTATTTTTGTTTCTTGTCTAAATTCATTTGAATAATTTAATTTATCTAATTTTTTTATTTCTATATCTTTCATTTTTATTGAAAAAGAAACTTCACAAATATTATTTTCGTCTTCTAAAAGCAAAGCACTTCTTGCAATACTTTTTCTATTTTTATCAAATTCAATTGCTATGCAATTTTTAGTATCACAAAATATACAGGCATTTTCTATATTCAAATTGTCTTTAACAATTGTTTTACCAGAAATATAATTAAATAATTCTTCAGAAATTTCAAAATTATTATTATAAATATCTTTTAATAATGCAGTCTTAACTTTTATAACGGGTATTTTTTTTATTAAATCAAGCTTATCATTTTCACTCCATTCGTAAAATTTATATAATTCATTATCACTAAAATTTAATTTTATTTCGTAATAAAAATTCATTTTTTATTTTCCTTTCTAATGAAACTATTATAAAAATTACTCCAATATAAAATAGTAAACATTCTAATCTTGTATTAATAAATTTAACATATTCCAAAAAACTATACCCGATAGTTAATAAATTTAAATAAATTATACAAAAAAAGATGGAAATACTACAAAAAATTATGCCAACAAAAAATAAAATTGGTTTCATAAATTAGCTCCCTTACAATATTTTATTTATTATTTTAGAATTTTAGTATATAATTATTGTAGGTGATATTATGAATTATTTAATTTACATATTTTTAGGTATTATACAAGGACTTACTGAACCCCTACCAATTTCATCAAGTGGTCATCTTTATTTAATGAAACAGTTATTTAACACTAATTTACTAAATGATTTAAATTTTGAAATTGTTGTTAATTTTGGATCTTTTATTGCTATATTTTTTATATTTTACAAAGATATAATAAAGCTAATTAATGGGTTCTTTAAATATATTTTTGATAAAAAAAATAAAAAGAAATATTATAATGAATTTAAATATTGTATGTTAATAATTATTGGAACAATTCCCGTTGGTATTGCAGGTATCTTTTTAAAAGATATTATCGAAAATACTTTAACTAGAACTTGGATTCTTGGAATTTGTTTTTTAATTACTGCTCTTGCACTATTTATCGTAAAAAATATCAAAGGAACTAAAGACGATTATGATATAACTTACAAGGATGCTATTATTATTGGCCTTTTACAAGTAATTGCTCTTACACCAGGTATAAGTCGTAGCGGAACTGTTTTAGTTGCATGTTTATTGTGTAATTTAAAAAGAGACTCTGCTTTAAAATATACTTTTATGTTATATTTTCCTGTAAGTGTTGCTTCCATGATTTTAGGTGTTAAAGATTTAGTAAATAGCTCTAATATTAGTGAATTAGCATTACCATATTTTTTAGGAATGATTGCATCTATGGTTGTAACATATTTTTCATACAAATGGTTATCTGATTGGGTAAAAAAAGGAAAACTTTGGAAATTTTCAATTTATTGTTTAATTTTAGGAATATTTGTACTTTTCTATTTTAGATAAATATATCAATTATGATATATTTTTTATTTTATTAACATCTATTTTCGTATGTTTAAATATTTCTTCTTTAAATGTTTTATCATAACGACAACTGTAAAATTTTTTCATATGTTGCCTCCTTTTTTTGCATAATAACAGGTGTTTAAAATCTGTATACAAAATTATAAAAATTGGTAAAGTTATTTTTACCAATTTTCAAAATCTGTTAAATTTCAAAAAAATTAATTTTTTATTCATCTTTACTAATTAATTTGTCAACATCTACACTATTTATTGAATTAAACCTATTAGTAATCTTTTGGGTTGTAACATGTATTTCTTTTACATCTTTACTAACTGTATCAATGCTTCTAGATAATTTATCCCATCTTTCTTTATATCTAGCAAATTCAAAAGATAATTTATTTAACTCTTCATGAATAACTTTAGCATATTTATCTCTCTCCATATTTTTTAAAATCATACTAATAGTAGTTAAAGTACTCATCAAGGTAGTTGGACTTGTTATCCACACACTTTTATTATAAGCATATTCAATTAAATCTGGATGATAAGCATTTATTTCAGCAAATATTGCTTCTGCAGGAAGAAACATTATAGCTTCATTAGAAGTTTCTCCCGGAACAATATATTTTGTACTAATGGCATCAATATGTTTTTTTACATCTAATTTAAATTGTTTTAAAGCAAGTTCTCTTTCTTCTTTTGACAAAGTTTTATCAGTCATTTTTTGATAATTTTCTAAAGGAAATTTAGAATCTATACAAATAGTACCAAGTGGAGATGGTGCATATAAAATAGCATCTGCTATAAACCCATTTTCCATTTTATGTTGAATATCATAAACTCCAGTATTTTTTTCACCAAAGACACTTGTTAAAATATAGTTTAAATTTACTTCGCCAAAAATACCACGAGTTTTTTTATCAGTTAATACACTTTGTAAAGAAACTATTTCACTTGATAAACCATCAATCTTTTTTTGTGCTTCATCAATTTTTGATAATCTTTCAATAATATTATTAAAAGTTTTATTTGTTTTTTCAAAATTTTGATCTATTCTTTCATTGACTTTATCGTTAATTAAATTTAATTTATTTTCAATCTTTTCATTTAATTTTTCAAAATCATTTCTTAAATCCTTACTAAAATCTAATTTAAAGCTTCCAACTTCTTTAGTTATATCAGTTTCAAACCTTCCTAATCTTTCAATCATCTGACTGTCATCTTTTTTACGCATTATTAAAATAACTAAAAATATTAATACTAAAACTAAAAGTCCTACTACAACGTATTCCATAAATCCTCCTTATAAATTAAACTTCTTAGTTACAATTTTACTCAAAATATAAGCAATTATCAACATAAATATTACTTTTACAATTATAATTGGATTAGTTAAGCTTTGAATCAAATTTGTTCCGATGAAAGCCCAAAAATATACCATAAATAATTTTCCTATACAAATACCAACCATAAATTTTTTTACATCCATCTTTGAAAGACCCGCAGCAATATTAACTAAAAATGCTGGTGTAAAAGGCACTGCAACTATCATAGCAAGTTCTGATACATTACACTTTTCAACAACTTTCATTATTTTGTTAGCACCTTTCATACTTCTAATTTTTCGATCAAACCAATTTTTAAAACCTTTTTCTATAATTGTAAAAGATAGCAAACATCCTAAACAAGTAAAAATCCAAGATATTATATACCCTGCAACATATCCAAAAGTCATACAATTTAAAGTTATAAAAACACATAAAGGTAAAATTGGTAAAATAGATTCTAAAATAATTAAAATACACCCCATAATAGGGCCAGCTACACCTAAATATGCAATCATTGAATTTATAAAATCATTTATTGTATTTAATATTCCCGTCATTATCATCACTCATTTATTATTATAAATCAAAATCAAAAAAAAATCACTCTTTATAGACTTGAGTGACATTATAACCGTAAAATTCTAAAATATTTACAAGCTTTTTACTTTTAAAACCACCATTACACATAATATAATACGGCCTAGTTTTATCCAGTAATGTTTTATAGTTAAAAACTAACTTTTGATATGGAATATTGATACTATCTTTATGATGATTTAAGGAATAAGTATACTGATCTTCAATATCAATAAGAGTCCCTAAACTATTATTATATTCACTTAATTTTATTCTTTTCAAATTACTTCACCACTGTATAATATGAAATTTCAAGAATTTATATTGTACTTTTGTTTTACTTTATAATTAATTTTGATATAATTAAATTTGAAAGAAGTGTGAAAAATGAAAGAAGAAAACGTTTCTATACCAGAAACAAACAATATTACTTCTAAAAAAGGTAACAAAATCATTCCAATTGCTGCTGTAGTTTTAGTAGTAGTAGCATTATTTGCTGGAGGTTTTTATTATTATTTTAATAGAACTGATAAGATTGTTACAAATGTAATAAATAAAGCTTTCAACAAAATTAATGATTCTATTGATGAGATAGAAAATTTTGATTACAACAAAGATACTGCATTAGTTAATGGTTCTTTAAAAATTGATACCAACATTGATGGTTTAGAAGATTTAAAGAATGAAAAATTTGATTATACATTTGGAATGGACTACAAAAATAAAAAGTTAGAACTTGGTGCTGCATTAACAGAAGATGAAACAAAAGTAATCGATGCTCTATTATACTTAATAAATGATAAAGCTTACGTATCTTTAAAAGATGATTACAAAAAAATAATTAACATTGATAGTCAAGAATTTGATTTTGATGAAATATTTAAAATTGAAAATGCTGATATTAATAAAGATGATTTAAAATATATTTCAAAAGAAATTAAAAATATTTTAATAGATTCTATTGAAATGAAGAAATTAACAAAAAGTAGTTCTACTATTAAATTAAATGGTAAAAGTACTAAAGTTACAAAAATTTCTTATAACTTAAATGAAAGAAATACTAAAAAATTAGTTGAAAATGTTATTGATAATATTTTAGATAATGATGAATTACTAAAGAAATTAAGTAAAATAAGTGATACTTCTGTTTCTGATATCGAAGATGCTTTAGAAGATGCTAAAGATGAAGATATTGAAGCAGTTGGTACATTAAATCTTTATACTAAAGGATTTACTAATGAATTTGCTAAATTAGAATTAATAAATAATGATACTAAATTTGGTATTATAAATAATAGTGATAATACTGTAGTATATGCCAAAGATGATGATGCTAATCTTGAAATTACTGTTAATGAAAATACAAAAGATAAATTAAGTATTGATTATCTTTACAAAGAAAGTAATGCTAAAGTTGATGGAACAATAAAAATTACAAATAAAGAAATTAGTAAATCTAAAAATGAAGGTTCTATCGAGTTATCTGTTAATTATGATAAATATAAAGTAAATTTAGATCTTGATTATAAATCTGAAATTGGAGCTAAAATTGCTGATATTGATGAGAGTAAAACTGTTAAATTAAGTGAAATGACTTCAACTGATTTAAATGATTTATATACAAAAATAATGAGTAAATTAAATGACTCAGATATGGCTGATATTATTAAAGGAATATCATCAAGTTTACCAAGTTTATACTAAAAAAAATTGCATTAAAAATATGCAATTTTTTTTATACTACGTTATTAAATGATCTCATTTTTTCCAAACTTCTTTTTTCATATCGTGAAACTTTTGCTTGAGATAATGATAATACTTTAGCAACCTCTTGTTGAGATAAATCTCTATAATATCTTAATTTAATTATCTCTTTTTCTTGATTATCCAACTGATTAATACTTTCTTCTAAAATTAATCTTTCGTCTTGAGAAATATTTTCATTTGAAGAAATTGTCTCTGAATAACTTCTACTATTTTCATTATCATCATCTAAACTAACAATATTTCCAATATTAGTTGCACTATCTACCAAAGATAATTCAATGTTTAAATATTTGGATAATTCTAAATTGCTAGGAATTTTTCCCATACTTTGAGCTAATGTATATCTTGTAACCTCTAATTTCTTATAAAGCCTTATAAGGTCTTTACTTACTTTATATGAATTATTATTAACAAGATTATACATTTCACCAAAAATATAATCGTATGCATACGTTGAAAATTTAGTGGTACCATTTTGCTTATAGTTATGATAAGCTTTTAAAATTCCAATTACCCCCACCTGATATAAATCTTCTCTATCTGCTCCATAAAATTTTGAAGCAATTTTGTGAATCAATGGAGCATTAAGATTTATAATTTCCAGTGTTGTCATTGTTCCTCCTAAATTTTTAAAATATTTAAAGCTGTTAATTCACTGCTGGTTTCTTTTAAACCAGCTTTTTTTAAGGGCTTCATATATTCATCAGGAACTTCACATAAATATAGTTTACCTTTATTAGTTCTAACAGCACATTTAGTATTTAAAAGTGCATCTAGTCCACATTCGTCAATGCTTTCTAGAAGAAAACAATTATATACTAAATATTTAATCTTATGTTTTAAAATAACAGGTACTAAATAGTTATTTAATTTATAAGAAGTACTACGATTTAAAATACCATCAAGTCTTACAAATAAGACACCATGATTATACTCCATATCCATTTTTAACATTTTATCACCTTTGTATTAGTACTATACTACGTTTTTTTAGAAATTTAAATAGCTTCGACAAAAGGTGACAAATGTTTTAAAAAAAGAAGATTACTCTTCTTTTTCATTCATTATTTCATTAATTTTATTTTGAGCATTTTGTACACTTTCTTCATCAGGTTGCATTACATATGATTTAGCTGATTTGTAAGAATAAGTATAATCAAAAGCATCTGTTCCATTTAAATTATATGTTTCAATCGTCCAGCTGTCATTATTCTTTATTTGTTTTTTAATAAATTTTGTAATACTATCATTATCTAAATTTGTGACAAAACTATCCCCTACAGCATCTAAAATACTGTTATATTTTGTTAATAAGGTTTTTGACATAACTTTATTTATAATAGCAGTAAGAACTAATTGTTGATTTTGATTTCTTGTTCTATCACCACCACTAAAAGCTTTTCTTTCTCTAACAAAATATAATGCTTTTTCACCATTTAATTTATTTAATCCTTTTTTAAAAGTATATTTATTATCGTATGTTGTAAATGTATAAGGACTATCAACTTCAATACCACCAATAGCATCAACAATATTTATTAGCGATGAGAAGTTAACTTTAAAATAATAATTTATATCACAATCAAGTAAGTCTTCTACCGTTTTTACAGACATATCTATACCATGAATTCCTGCATGAGTTAATTTATCTTTATAGGATGTTATACCATGAAGATATACATAATAATCTCTCGGAATTGAAGTTAATAATATTTTATGGGTTTTAGGATTAACGGTAACAACCATATTAACATCACTACGAGATACACTACTAATTTTTCCATAAGTATCTATACCAGCGATAAATATATTAAATGGCTTTTCTGTAATATCAACATTTTTTACCAAATCTTTTGTAGCAATATCTATAGAAAATTTATAGATTACTTTAGTATTTTTAGCAAATTCTTCATTTTCTTCTTTAGCTATTTCTAAATAAGTATTTTCAAGAAGTATCACACTTAAATCTTTATCAAGTAATCCTTCTTCCAACTTACCAACGTCATCTTTCTCGATATAAGTAACTTTAATCTTTTTATTTAAATAATCTATAGCATTAGTTAATCCTTCAGCATCTTTTTTTGATAAAATTCCAACATCCTCATCCTTAATATCTTTTAAATTTTTATATTTACTATCATTTAATACCACTATACTGTAATTTTGTGTTTTATAATTCTTATTACCTATTTTTTTTAAGAATCCAATGGTATTAAGTTCATATACTATTCCTAAGATAAAAATTATAATTAATAATAATGAAAGAAAAGTTCCAACCATTCTTTTTTTCCAACCTTTTCCTAAAAGCAAATAACACATACTAAAATCAATAATAGCAAATAATGCTATACAAACTAAAAAATATTCAGTTGGTAATACGTTTATAAAATATATTAATCCAACACATATAATACTGATAATAACTAATGCTATTGCAAGATATCTAAAAAATTGCATTCTTGAATTTTTTTTCTTTTTAGTACTTTTTTTCTTTTCCATAATGACCTCACTCTATTGTATAAATTTATTATACCACTAGTTTTATAATTAACTCACTAATAACTATTTATATTTACATTTAGTTGAAAAACTATTATTAATTTAAAGACAATTAAAAAATACTAGTTTGTTCTAGTATTTTTTGCTATATATTCTACTTTACTTACTGGGATATCTAAAGTTTTTGATATGTCATTAACATCAACGTTTAATTCTATTAATTTCTTTACTGAATTATTTAATTGTTTTTGCATTTCATCATTTTGTTTCTGCATTTCATCATTTTGTTTCTGCATTTCATTTTTTTGATTTTCTAATTCTTCAATTTTTTGTTCTTGTAAT
>CADBMU010000061.1 GCA_902795845.1 uncultured Erysipelotrichaceae bacterium | reverse complement strand
TTTTTTTCTTATTAATTTCTTAAAAAAATAGCAATTTCTTGCTATTTTTTTAAAATTTTCTACTTTAGTATCATTTCTTGCTTTTCTCTAGCAATATTGTTTTCAATTGAGACCCTTTGAACTACAAACAACATTATAATTATATTTATTGTAAAACTTCCGCCATAACTTAATAATGGCAAAGGAACTCCGGTTAAAGGAATAACAGCAAGACTTCCTAGAAAATTAATTAATAAATGCATAAATATTAGTGCAAAAGTACCATAAGCTAAGATTGAACCTCGCAGCGTATATGATTTTTTAGCAACCCTTAATATGCGATAAAGTATATATAAATATCCTAATATCACTAAAATTCCAAATATAAGTCCTAACTCTTCAACAATAATAGCAAAAATAAAGTCAGTGTGAGCTTCAGGTAGATATAAATATTTTTGAGTAGAATTACCAAGTCCTACACCAAATAATCCTCCATTATGCATTGCAATAAAACCATTACATACCTGATAACCAGTATCTTCTTTATATCTCTTACAAGGTTCTTTAAATTTAAATCTAGCCATTTGAGTCTCATTAAAAAAATCATTACCAGAATTTATAAATACAATTCCACCAATTATTAGGGCAATTCCTAAAAATTTTAACAGCCTTGTAAAATTATTCTTTTCAATAGGTAAAATAATAAATATTAAAAAAGTTATTCCTGCAAGAATTACAGCACCACCAAAATCTGGCTGCATACAAATAAGTAAAAACATCACTATAGCAACTGCTATAGGAATTAAATAATTATACACATTAGTATTTTTTTTCTTTAAAATTCGATCATAAAAAACTGCCATATAAATTATAATAATTGATTTAGCAAATTCAGTAGGTTGCAAATTAAAGAATCCTATTTTATACCAACTTTGAGCACCATTAGATATTCTACCATAAATAAATAATCCAGCTAAAGCGGCAAGTATTCCTAAAACTAAAAATGGTGTAAAATACTTATATTTACTTGTTGGAAGTTTTAAAATTACAATTCCTATTGCAAAAGATACTATAATAAATAACAATTGACGAATAAAAAAGTAATATGTTGAAACATGATACCTTAAAACAGCAGATACAGAAGATGCACTAAGTATCATAATAAGACCAAATACAGAATATAAAATTGTAAAAAATAATAATGGCTTATCCATTTTAGACAACATCTTCTTCATTTTCTACTCTCACCTATATTAATAATACCATATTTATTTAATATTTAAAAACTTATTTAAATAAATTGGGATTTTTTAATGTCAAAATTGACATTTAACTAATAAACTATATTAGATACATAAAGGAGGTAATAAGTATGTATTATTATGGAAACAATGGTTTCTATGGTGGAAGCCAAATGCCTTATTCTAATCCTTGCTGTAATACAGGTTATGCAGGATATACATCTGGTTACGGAATTGGCGCAGCAATATGGATAGTTCTATTTATCCTTCTAGTAATAATAATTGGCGCTGGTTGGAACTGGGGAAATAATAACAACTAAAAAAATATCTCTTAATTGAGATATTTTTTAATGAACTACAAATTTATCTAATTTCCGCAGTTATTTGAAGTTGAAGAACCACTATAAATATTAGCTTCTACACTTAATGCATCTGGATTTGCACCATCGCTTGGAATATCTTGGTTACCAACTTTTGTAACAATCTTGTAAATACCATTACTTAACCAAATTTTTCTAGTAACAGCTCCTGTATTAGAATCAATGCTAATAGAAACAGAACCAGAATAATCTTTTAAGTTTTTATCTAAATAACCACCATCTTTTAATGCTTGTAGCGAATAACATTTAGAAGTTAATCCTGTCCCCATTGAATCATCAGCAAATGCTGTTGCAGCTATTTTTGTTATTTCGTTTGCTTCAGTAATTAAAGCATTTCTTCTAGCTTTATCCATAGCACTCATTACAGATGGCATTGCTATTAAAATAATTATTGCAAGTACTACGATTACTGCTAATAACTCTACTAATGTAAAACCTTTTTTATTTTTTAAATTTAATTTGTTCATTTCTTCACACGTCCTTACCTTACATTAAGATTATATAACATTTGTTTATCTTAAGTCAAGGTTAGAATTTAAAAAAATTAAAGATTATTCTTTTATTTTAAAATATTTAATATATTACTTACTAAATCTATATTATCTACAACTTCACCAATTTTATCAGTTGCCCTTATTTTATATTGTTCTTTCATAGTTTTAACAAATTTATCATAATTTAGAGGATTTCTATTCAAATACTTATACCAATCAGAATTTAATTTTAAATATCCCATCATTTTAGGGTCATTTTTTAACTTAGTTTGAATATCTAATCGCATTTAATCCTCAAAAAATTTATTAATAGGTCGTGGATTAATAGGGCCTTTAACTAAATTAGAAGCCACTTCACTTCCTTTTTTTCCAGCTAATTCTTGTACTAACCCTATTGCTTTTTGAGCAGTATTTATATGTTTTTGAATAGATTCAGTATTAATATTTCCAAGAATATCCTGAAAACTATTAACAGTAGGTTTAGAAGAAGTTATATAAGAACTCCAAGCTTTTGCATCTTCACCATAAATATCATAAATTTCATAAAACTTCTGCCATGTCATATCACCATTTTTGATAAACTCTACAAGTTCTGGATGATTTCTTGCAAATAATTTAAAATTCTCTTTTGACATACTATCACCTATAAAATTATATTAAAAAAAGTCCTTAATAGAACTTTTTTATAATTTAAAATCATCTAAGAAATCATCCATTGTAAATTCTTTAACTTCTTCTTTCTTACCTTGAGATTCTTCAATACTCTCTACTGGTTTCTTTTTAATATAAGATTTTTTTTCTGTTTTAATAAATATTTCTTCAAGATTATATTTAGAAATAGAAGAACCAGTTGAAGCTAAATCCATTATTGAAATATCACTATTTTTAATTTCTTTTATTTCATTATCAAATTCTAAACATATAATATCTCTTGAATTAGTAATAAAAGCTTTAATTATATAGTAAACAGCCGATTTGACTTTTTTCATCAATAAATTACCTTTTTTTGCTCTACTTAACGTAGCAAGTTCTGATATTTTAATTCTTTTAGCTGTTCTATTATTAGTAAATACATTCAGATATTCATCATTATCACTAAAACTACTTAAACTTACTAATTCATCATCTTTTAAATTAATTCCTTTAACACCAGCAGCTTTAGGACCAACAACAGGTATCTCTAAAGAATTATATTTTAAGTAGTAACCATTTTTTGTAACAAGAACGACATTAGTATTGTCTTTTTCTACACTTACTAATTCATCATTGTCTTTTAATTTAATAGCAGTAATTGGTTTAGAATATCTTGAAACAATAAAGTCTTCTAATTTAGATTTTTTTACTAATCCATTTTTAGTTGCAAGAATAATAATATCATCTTTATTTTCTAATACTAATGAAGAAATTATCTTTTCTTCTGGTGAAATCATTACAACACTATTAACGTGTTTTCCAAGTTCTTTCCATTTAACTTCTGGTATTGCATGAACTGGAATAAATAAATATCTACCTTGATTTGTAAATAAAATAATATTATCAAGAGTACTTACTTCATAAAATCCCTTAACAAAATCTCCTGGTTTCATCATTGTCTTTTCATCATTTGAAGAATTATAACTTTTAAGACTTACTTTTTTAATATATCCTTCGTTTGTTACAATAACAATAACATTTTCTTTAGGAATCATACTTTTCATATCAAGTTTAATTTCAGTAATTTCGTCCCTAATTTCTGTACGCCTTTCATTGCCATACTCTTTTTTAATAGCTTTAAGTTCTGTTTTCATAACATATTTTAAGGCATCTTCATTATTAAGTATTTGAGTCCAGATACTAATATTTTTTTCTAGCTTAGCCATTTCTGCCTTAATTTCTTCAATATCAGTATTCGTCAAACGATATAATTGTAATTCTACAATGGCTTTAGCTTGATCAAATGTAAATTCATACTTACTAACCAAGTTATTTATAGCATCACTTTTATTCTTACTAGCTCTTATTGTAGCAATTACTTCATCTAAAATACTTATTGCTTTTAATAATCCTTCTAAAATATGGAATCTAAAATTTGCTTCATTTAGATCAAATCTAGTTCTTCTTGTTATTACTTCTTTTTGATGAGCTATAAAAGCATCTAAAATATCTAATACTCCAACTAGTTTAGGTCTTCTATTTACAATAGCAACCATATTAAAATTATAATTTATCTGTAAATCAGTATTTTTATATAAATAATTTAATATAAGTTCAGCATCTGCTTGAGGTTTAAGATCTATAACAAGTCTTGCTAAATTAGCATGGTCTGATTCATCAATAACATCATTAATCCCTTCAATTTTCTTATCAGCTTTAATATCAAGTATTTTTTTGACTAATTGTTCTTTAACAACTTCATAAGGTATTGAATGAATAATAATTTGTTTCTTATTTTTACTTGTTACTATTTCTGCTTTAGCTTTAACAATTACTTTTCCTTTTCCTTTAGTATAAGCTTCTATTAATCCAGCTTTACCTTCAACAACTCCACCAGTTGGAAAATCAGGACCTTTTAAGACTTCCATAACTGTTTCAAGACGGCAATTAGGTGAATCTATCCTTTTTATTGTAGCATCTATTACTTCACTTAAATTATGAGGTGGTATATTTGTAGCATAACCTGCAGAAATTCCTGTAGAACCATTTACTAAAAGGTTAGGAAATCCTGCCGGCAAAACAGTAGGTTCTAATTCAGTATCATCAAAGTTATAAGTCATTTCAACTGTATCTTTTTTTATATCTTTAAGCATAACTTCAGCAAACTTTGATAATCTAGCTTCTGTATAACGCATAGCTGCTGGGCCATCACCATCAATTGATCCATTATTACCATGAATGTCTATAAATGTTTCACGCATCTTCCATTTTTGACTCATACGAATTAAAGCGTCATATATAGAAGAATCGCCATGTGGGTGAAATTTTCCCATGATATCTCCAACTGCACGAGCACTTTTACGATATGGTTTGTCATATGTAAAATGAGATGCAAACATAGCATACAAAATTCTTCTTTGAACTGGTTTTAAGCCATCACGAACGTCAGGTAACGCTCTTTCTTGAATAATCTCTTTTGAATATCTTCCAAAACAAGTTCCCATTATTTCTTCTAAAGAATAATCATATATTTTTTCAACTATAGTCTGTTCTTCTTTTTTCTTTGCCATTTTATCACCTACTTCCTAAAATCGTCTTCCAATGTAAAGTCAACATTTTCATTAATCCATTCTTTACGTGGTTCAACCTGATCTCCC
>CADBMU010000060.1 GCA_902795845.1 uncultured Erysipelotrichaceae bacterium | reverse complement strand
TCTACTAAGTTTGTTTTTCCCATACCATTGTTTCCACAAATTAAATTTAAATGATCATTAAATGTTATTTCTAATTTTTCGTAATTTCTAAAATTTGTAAGCTTTAAATTAACAATTTCCATTTTTATCACTCTTTTATGACCATATAATAAAATAGTAGGTTTTTACATACTCCTATACCTACTATTAATTATACCAGATTATTGGCGATTTTTAAAGCTTTTTTGCACTTTTCTGCCTCTTAAAACGGCTTCTAAACGAGTTGCTCTTAATATTTGATTATCAATTACTCCAAAAGATAAATTTAACATTATTTTTTGTTTATTTTTAAACTCTAATACTATTTTTTTATTCTTTGTATAATATCTTTCAAGATTATTAAGAGATATCCAACTACATTTTTTTAAACGTGGAGAAGTTGTTGGAAAAAAGATTATATTATTAGATTCTTCCACAATAATTGGAGCTTTATATGATACACCAATTAAATTTTCAGTACCTTTTTGTCTACCAGTTAAAGAGCTTCCAAAATACTGACAACTATCTTCCATTATTAAATTTGTTTCTTTAGAAACCATAAAAGTCTTATCTTTTTCAAAAACTTTAGTTTTATCGTCTAGTGATATTAACGCTAGAGTATCTTCATTTATTTCATATTCGCTCAATAAATTCACCCCCTGTTGAAATAAATTAGTACTCTTATAACATATAAATTGTGCAAAATTTGTCAAAAAAAAACTTATTATTTAATTAATAAGTTTTAATAGGTAATATTAATTCAATTAAACTATCATCATCATCAGATTTTAAAATAATTGGTTTAACATCGTTGTTTAATAGAATATTAACATTATCAGATTTAAACACTTTTAAAGCATCTAACATATATTTAGAACTAAAAGATATGTTTATAGAAGCATTTTCTGTAGAATTAACTGTTAATTTTTCTTCTACTTTACCAATTTCTGAAGCATATGAATTTATAACCATGTTATTGTTCTCTATTTTCATTATTACTATATTTTTATCTTTTCCTTGTGTAAGAAGAGAAGCTCTATCAACAGCATCAAAATATTCATTTAAATTAACTGTTGATTTAATTTCAAATTCAGTAGGTATTAAATTTGAAGTATTAGGGTATGTTCCACTTAATAAATTAGATTGGAAAATTAAATTTTTATATTTAAATAATATTTTATTGTTAAAAATATGAATTTCCACAGGTTCTTCATCAGTTAATATTTTTTCTAATTCCATAACATTTTTACCAGGAATTACTATATTAACATCATTTTCCACAGGATTACTTAATTTAATAGTCTTTTTAGATAAACGGTAAGAATCTGTAGCTATGCATTCTAATATATCTCCAGTTATTTTAATATTTAAACCTGTTAATAATGGTCTTAATTCTTGATTAGATATAGCAAATACTGTTTGATTTATTATAGATTTTAATACGTCTCCATTAATAGTAATTGGATATTTATTTTCTTCTAACTTAACAATAGGGTATTCTTTAGCATCTAAACAATTAAGATTGTATTGATTATTATCAGTATATATTTTAATTCTAACATTATCAACAAGTTCAAAATTAATTAAATCTGAAGGCATTTTTCTAATAATATCTAATATATATTTACTTTGAATTATTACTATTCCTTCTTTTTCAACATTAGTTATTTCTTTTCTATCAATAAATGTTTTAATAGTAAGTTCACTATCACTACCAGTAAGTTCTAAGCCTTTATCTGTTAATTCAAATTTTATACCATTTAATATAGGTATTACATTCTTATTTGATATAGCTTTAATTGTATTGTTTAAATTTTCTAATAATATATTTTTTTCAATTGTAAATTTCATTTCTATTCCTTCTTTCTTTTATTACAATAATAATATCGTTTATATTGTTGAAAACTTTATTTTTTCCCTTAAAATCAATGATTAATGACTATTTTTCATGTTGATAAAATGTTTTATTTTTTTAAATCTATCAACATCAAGTGTTTTATAACATATTTTTTATATCATCAATCGCTTTTTTAAGTTCCATATTTGTTTTTAATTCTGTATCTATCTTGTTGATACTGTGGATAACTGTGGAATGATCTCTTCCTCCAAATTCTAATCCTATACGAGGGAAAGATTCATCTGTTAACATCCTTGATAGATACATGGCAACATGTCGTGGGAAAGTAATTTTAGCACTTTTTTTCTTTCCCTTTAAATCATCCACAGTGATATTGTAGTAATCACTAACAACTTTTTGAATATTTTCAATGCTATTATTTGAGTAAATATTTTTATTTAAATAATCTTTTAAAGCATCATTAGCAAATTCTACATCAATTTTTTCTGGTACAATCATAGCTGTATAAGCCATTAATCTATTTATTGTACCTTCTAAGTGTCTTACATCATTTGTGCAAGAATTTGCAATATATTCAATTACATCGTTATTTATCATGTGTGCAAGTGTGGTATTTTTTAATTTTTGTTTAATTATTTCACATCTTAACTCAAAATCTGGTGGATAAATATCAACAGGTAAGCCCCACATAAATCTTGATCTAAGTCTTTCTTCTAATTTTTTTAAATCATCAGGACTTTTATCTGAAGATATAATTATCTGTTTATTTGATTGTTGAAGATAATTAAAAGTATTGAAGAATTCTTGTTGGGTTTTTTCTGCCCCAACTAAAAATTGAATATCATCAATAATTAAAACATCAACATTACGATATTTATTTTTAAAATTATTTGCATACTCGATTTGATTATCTAGATTTGAAATATCAGCAATCCCAGTATAATCAGTCATAAACATATCACTAGTTGTATACAATACTTTTTTATGACTATGCTGTGTTATATAATTTCCAATTGCATGCATTAAGTGCGTTTTACCTAATCCACTTTTTCCATATATAAATAATGGATTGTGGATTTTACCAGGGTTTTCAGCAACGGACATTGCTGAAACATAAGCAAGTCGATTTGATGAACCAACGACAAAATTGTCAAAATTCAAGTCTTTATTTAAATTTGTATCCCAAACTTCATTAGTTTGTTCAATTTCATTTACAACTTCGGTCAAAGCATCAACATTTTCAGCTTCAGTAATATAATTTAATTCATAGTTTTCATTATTTATACTAAATAAAGTATCCTCTATCAAATTACCATAAGTTTCTCTTAAAATACTTTTATGAATTTCCATGGGTACTTGAATAGTAAGTCGATTATTATAATTATTTATTAGCTTAATATCTTTAAACCAAGTTCTAAATGTAGTAGGAGCCAGTTCTTTTTCTAGTTTTGCCATAAACTCGTTCCATACATCTTCAATCTTCAACTTCCTCACCCCACAGTCTAACGATCATTTTCCATAAACTAATTGTAGCTTAATTGTTGATAAATTTAAAGTATTAAATTTAAATTCACAACTGTATCAACAGTTATTCCACAAGATTAGATACTATAATATCGCAAAAAATGACACTTATCAACATTTTCCACAAATTTTTATATAAACAAATTAAAACCTGTTAATAATATTTATTAACAGGTCTGTTGATAGAGTTGATAAATTAAAATTTTCCCGTATTTTTGCGCTTTTGAATATGATAAGTTATCAACAATTGCAGTTTATAAGGTAAAAATCTTGTGAAAAAAATTCCTAATTTAATTTTTAATTGTGGGATTATCAACAATTTATTTTTGAATAACTGTTTAATAGCATATTTAGCTATGTAATTACTGTTTGCTTCTTTTAAATTAAACACTCCTTTTGCTACTTTATTAAACTCTGTATCAACAGGTCCCGGACATAAAGCACTAATATGAACATTACTTTTCATTTGTCTTAATTCTTCATAAATAGCCATTGTTAACTTTAAAGAATAATTTTTTGTAGCATAATAAGTGTTTAATCTTGGCCCAGCCATAAATCCTGCACTACTACAAACATTTAATATGTAACCATAATCTCTTTTTATAAAGTCTTTTAAAAATAATTTTGTTAATATGTGTGTAGCAGTAATATTTAAATTAATCATTTCTAATTCACGATTTAAATCAGTCTTGTAAAACATTCCAAATAGGCCAAAACCAGCATTATTGACAAGTATATCGATATTTTCTTTTTTTACCATTTCATACAATTTAAAACAATTTTCTTGAATAGTTAAATCCATAGGAATTATTTCTACATTAACACTAACATTTTTTTTGATTTCTTCCATTAATTTTGTTCTTCTAGCTACTAATATTAAATCATAATTTAATTTAGCAAAATAATAAGCCATGTCTCTACCAATTCCGCTAGAAGCACCAGTTATTAAAACTTTTATAAAAATCACCTCTTTTTTATTATATAAAAAAAATAAGATATTATA
>CADBMU010000059.1 GCA_902795845.1 uncultured Erysipelotrichaceae bacterium | reverse complement strand
TAATATTAAAAATTTGGTACAATATATTTGGTGATTAAAATGGATGATAAACTTACTAAACTACAGAATTTAATAAACAAATCAAATTATATTGTATTTTTTGGTGGTGCCGGTGTGTCTACTGCATCAGGAATTAAAGATTTTAGAAGTAAAGATGGTCTTTATAATATGAAATATAAATTTCCACCTGAAGAAATCTTAAGTCATCATTTTTTTATTAATAATACTAAAGATTTTTATGAATTTTATAAAGATAAATTAAACTGTTTAGATAAAGTTCCAAATGCATGCCATAATTATTTAACATACTTAGAAAATACTGGTAAATTAAAAGCTATAATTACCCAAAATATTGATGGATTACATCAAAAGGCTGGTAGTAAAAATGTTTTAGAATTACATGGTAGTATCTATAGAAATTATTGCTTGAAATGTAATAAATTTTATAATGCTCAATATGTTTTTAATAGTAGTGATATTCCTAAATGTAGTTGTGGTAGCATTATAAAACCAGATGTTGTTTTATATGAAGAAGCCTTAAATGATAATATTTTAAATCATGCAATTTATGAATTATCTAAAGCAGATTTACTAATAATTGCTGGAACTAGTTTAACAGTTTATCCTGCCAGTAGTTTAATTAACTTCTATAATGGTAAAAATATAGTACTAATTAATAAGGATATAACTAGTTTTGATAATCAAGCAACTTTATTAATTCAAGAAGATTTAAATGAAATTTTTAAAAAATTAAAACAGGACTAATCCTGTTTTTTAACTAAAATCTAATTAATGTTCATACATAACAACAAAAAAAGGATTACTTAGAATCCTTTATATTGAAGATGTAATCATTTTTATAATCTATAACAACTGTTTGACCAAATTTAATTGAATCAGCTATTAATAGTTTAGACAAGTTAGTTTCAATGATTCTACTAACTAATCTTTTAAGAGGTCTCGCACCAAAGTTAATATCATAACCTTCATTTATTAAATTTTCACGTGCTGAAGGAGTTAATTCTATTTTTAAATTTAAATCTTTTAATCTACTTTCAATATCTTTAATAATTTTATCAAGAATTAAAGATATTGTTTTTTTATCAAGAGGATTAAATACAATTACTTCATCTATACGATTTATAAATTCCGGTCTAAAATGATTACGTAAATCATCCATAACTTTTGATGTATCTCCATTTAAAATGTGTTCACTACCTAAATTAGAAGTCATTATAATTATCGTATTTTTAAAATCTACTGTACGTCCATTTGAATCAGTTATTCTACCATCATCAAGTATTTGTAATAATAAATTTAAAACATCAGGATGCGCTTTTTCTATTTCATCAAATAATACAATACTATAAGGATTACGTCTTACAGCTTCAGTTAATTGTCCACCTTCATCATAACCAACATATCCAGGAGGAGCACCAATTAATCTAGCGGTAGAAAACTTTTCCATATATTCAGACATATCAATTCTTATCATGTGTTTTTCATCATCAAATAATTCATATGCAAGTGTTCTTGCTACCTCTGTTTTACCAACTCCAGTAGGTCCTAAAAAGATAAATGATCCGATTGGTTTATTAGGGTCTTTAATACCACTTCTTGATCTAAGTATTGCTTCACTAACTAATTTCAAAGCTTCATCTTGCCCCATTACTCTCTTTTTCATATTATCTTCTAGAGATAATAGTTTTTCTTTTTCACTACTAATTAATTTAGATATTGGAATATGAGTCCAATTAGAAATAATTTTAGCTATATCATCACTTCTTACTGTATCACTAAGTAATTTAGTTTCATCTTTTTGTTTTATTTCAGCTATTTCTTTTTCTAACTCTGGAATTTTACCATGTCTTAATACTGCTGCTTTCTCTAAATCATAATTATTTTCAGCTTGATCTAATTCAAATCTAGCTTTCTCTAATTCTTTCTTTTTAGCTTTAACAGTGTTAATCAAATCTTTCTCTTTATTCCAAGAATCTTTTAAATCACTTTCTTTTAATTTTAATTCATATAATTCTTTTTCGATAGTTTCTAGTCTCTTTTTAGATAATTCATCTTTTTCTTTTTTAATAGCTTCTCTTTCAATTTCAAGTGTCATAATTTTTCTTGTTAATGTATCAAGACTAGTAGG
>CADBMU010000058.1 GCA_902795845.1 uncultured Erysipelotrichaceae bacterium | reverse complement strand
TTAAAAACTATTGTCATATAATCACTTGTCCTTTAAAGTATTTTATCATAAATTTCTTTTAATTTCATTATTTTTATATTATAATTAAGAAATAGAAGGGTAGGATATAATATGATAAATGTTATAGATGCAATAATAATTTTATTTTTATTAGCTGGTGCTGTATTAGGATTTAAAAGAGGTGCTATTCAAACACTTGCAACTTTAATTGGAACAATATTAATAATAATTCTTGCTTATTATTTGAAAAATCCTTTATCAGTATTCTTATATACTTATTTACCATTTTTTAAACTTGGAGGTATATTTAATGGTATAACAGTAATAAATATTTTGATTTATGAAGCAATTGCTTTTTTAATAGTATTAGGAGTTTTATCAGTGCTTTTAAGTGTTATATTAAAAATTACTGGTATCCTTAGTAAAATTATAGACCACTCAATAATCCTTACTTTACCATCAAAATTAATTGGGATAGCAGTAGGATTTTTAGAAGCATATGTATTTCTATTTGTACTACTTTTCATTTTCTCTCAATTTAGTTTTTCAAATACAGTATTAAAAGATAGTAAATACACTAATATTATTTTAAGTAAAACGCCATTTACTACAGGATTTAAAAACTCTTATAATGCTTTTAATGAAATTCGAGATTTAGGTAATAATAGTAATAATAAAGATTATGAAGCCTTAAATACATTATTAAAATATGATATAATTACAACTGACAATGCACATAAATTAGTTGATAATGGTAAAATTAATATTAAAGGTTCTAATAAACTAATAGAAAGGTATGAAACAAATGATTAAATATTTAGAAAAAGAAGATTTTAAAGAACTAACAAGTAAAGGAACAATATTAGTAGATTTTTATGCTGATTGGTGTGGACCTTGTAAAATGCTAGGAAGTTTACTTGAGACAGTTGATTTTGTTGATATCTTAAAAGTTAATACTGATATGCATCCAGAATTAGCTAGGGAATTTGGTGTAATGAGTATTCCTACTTTAATTGTATTTAAAGATGGAGAACTTGTAAACAAATCAATTGGTTTTAAAGATATAGAAGAAATTAAAAAAATGGTAGAATAAAAAAGCCCACGGTAGTTTTATCGTGGCTTTATTAATTCATTAGCAGTCTTAGAATAAGCTCTTAAAAGACCACCACTACCAAGTTTAATGCCACCAAAATATCTAACAACAATAATCAAACAATTATTTAGATTATTTCTTTCTATAACATTGTAGATTGGAGTTCCAGCAGTACCACTTGGTTCTTTATCATCAATTTTTTTAATTAAAGTATCAATTTTATATGCATAGGGAAAATGTCTTGCTTTCTTATGTTCTTTATAAATACAATTTAAAATATTATCAATTTCATTTTTATTATTAACTTTGAAATATAAACCGATAAATTTAGATTTTTTAATTTCATAAGTATAAGAATATTCTGGTTGCATAATATCACCCGAAATAATTATACTATATAAAGATAAAAATACAAAACTAAAAGTTATTAAAACATAAAATGTAATAAGGAGTTTTTTATGACACAAGAAGAAATTATTGATTCAGAAAACATGTTAAAATATATTGAGGCTAGGAATTATTTATTAGAAACAGAAGAGTTATTATATATAACTGATTTAAAATTACATCCTCAACTTGATCATATATGCTTTAATGCTTTTTCTAGCGAATATTGTATGTGGGATAAAAGAGGAACATTTTTTAAATTTTGCGTTTTAAATATTAATGAAAAAAGAAGTGATTTTCCTGATAAAAAAAGAGTTTTAAGAAAATAGAAATATTATTTTAAAATGTGTTAGAATATTAGCAGGTGATTTTTAAATGCATAAAATATTATTTGTATGTTATGGTAATATCTGCAGAAGCCCTATGGCACAAATGGTTATGGAACATATTGTTAAATTAAATAAAGATAAAAACTTTATGATTGATTCGTGTGCAACTAGTACAGAAGAAATTGGAAATTCTATGTATTATATGACACAAAAGACTTTAGAGAAAAATAATATTGAAATACTTTCTCATTATGCTCGCCAAATAACCGATGTAGATTATCAAAAATTTGATTATATAATTTGCTTTGATAATAATAATTTAAAAAGTTTAAAAGAAAAATTTGCTAGAGATAAAGATAATAAAGTCCATTTGTTATTAGAATATACAAAAGATACCAAAGAAATTATTGATCCTTGGTATTATAGAAATTTTAATGAATGTTTTACTAATATTTATAAAGGATGTGAATCTTTATATAATTATATAATTACTGAAAGAAAGTGATATTATGTTTAAAGAAAAACTTAGTTTAGTTCCTCATAAACCAGGATCTTATCAAATGAAAAATTCTGATGGGGTTATAATTTATGTAGGTAAAGCAAAAGATTTAAAGAAAAGATTATCTTCATATTTTCGTGGAACTCATACTGGCAAAACAGCTAAAATGATAAGTGAAATAGCTGATTTTACTTATATAGTTGCCAGTAGCGAACTAGAAGCTTTTATTATAGAAATTAATTTGATTAAAAAGTATGATCCAAAATATAATATTTTACTTAAAGATGATAAAACTTATCCTTATATTGAGTATATTAAAAATCCTTATCCAAAATTAAAAGTTTCAAGATATACTAATATTAAAAAAAGTGAAAATAAAAAATTATTTGGTCCGTATCCCAATGCTTATGCCGCTCGAAAAATAGTAAATTTATTAAATAGAATATATCCATTAAAAAAATGTGATTCAATGCCAAAAGAAGTATGCTTGTATTATCACATTGGACAATGTTTAGGTTATTGCACTAAAAACTATGATCATAGTAAATTAGAAGAAATGGAAAAAGAAATATTATCTTTTCTAAATGGAAATGAAAATGTGCTAAAAAATAGACTTTTAAAAAAAATTGAAGAATGTAGTAATAATTTAAATTTTGAAATGGCCTTAGAATTAAAAAAAGACTTAGATTACGTTGAAATTGTTCTAACAAAGCAAAAAGTTGAATTACATGACTTAGTAAATAGAGATATACTTGGTTACTATTTAAATAATGGTTATGTCAGTGCACAAATATTTTTTATACGCAATGGTAAATTAGTCGGAGGGCATAATGACATTTTTCCAATTGTTGGTGAATTAAAAGAAGAAATAGAGGAGTATTTAATTAAATTCTATGCTCGTCATGAAATACCTAAAGAAATCTTTTTGGACGAATTATGTGATAAAGAATTACTTTCTAACATGTTAAATACGACATTTACAACACCATTAAAAGGTAAAAAGAAAGAACTTCTTGATATGGCATTTATGAATGCAAAAATAAATTTAGATAATGAAATGACTTTAATTGAAAAAGACGAAGAAAGAACTGAAAAAGCTAATGAAGAATTAAGAGAATTATTAAATCTTGAACATTTAAATAGGATTGATTTATTTGATAATTCTAACTTATTTGGTGATTTTTCAGTAAGTGCAATGGTTGTCTTTAAAAATGGCGTACCTGCAAAAAAAGAATATCGTAAATTTAAAATAAGTATTGATAAAAATGATGATTATAATACCATGAAAGAAGTACTTTATAGAAGATATTATCGTATGCTTTTGGAACATTTAGAAAAACCTGATCTAATTATTGTTGATGGTGGAATAAATCAAATTAATGCTTGTAAAGAAATAATGCAAATGTTAAATCTTGACATTAAAATTTGTGGCTTAAGAAAAAATGATAAACATATGACTAACGATTTAATTGATGGAGACACTTTAGAAGAAATACCACTTATAAAAACATCTAATGTTTTCCATTATTTAACTAGAATGCAAGATGAAGTTCATAGATTTACAATAAATTATCATCGCCAAATAAGAAGCAAAGGTAGTATTTCATCAGTTTTAGATAATATAGATGGAATTGGTGAAAAAAGAAAAAAAGAGCTTATTAAAAAATTTGGCAGTGTTGCTAAGATGAAAGAGGCTCCAACTGAAGAATTAGAAAAAATAATTCCTAAAAATATTGCTGATAATTTAAAAGAATATTTAAATAATATAAATAAAAAGTAGAGAACTAAAAATCTAATGTCTCTACTTTTTCAATGCTTAAATTTTCTAAATTATTATTATCTTCTATATTTTCGTTGTTAGTTGGTTTTTCTTTACCCAAAATAGCATCTTTAATATCTTTTTCGTCTTCACCAAAATCACTATCTACTTCAATAACTCTTAATACTTCATCAAATGATGTTAACCCATTAATTACTTTTTCAAGTCCATCTTGAAGTAAAGTAACTGTATGTCCTTTTTTATAAATTATTTCTCTTAATTTATCTTTTCTAATATTTGATAAAATAGCATCTCTTACTTCTTGATTAACTGAAAGAACTTCTTGAATAGCAATACGTCCTTTGTAACCATCTAAACATTCATCACATCCAACAGGTTCATATATTTGGTTTACATCCATTCCTAATCCTTTTTTAAATATTGCTTTTTCATATGGAGTAGTGTTTCTTGAAGTGCGGCATTTTGGACATAATTTTTTTGTTAATCTTTGCGATACGATACCTGTTAAAGCATCACCTAGTAGATATCTTTCAACATCCATATCAAGTAAACGCTCTATGGTATTTAAAGAATTATTTGTATGAATTGTAGAAAGCACTAAGTGACCAGTAATAGCGGCACGAATAGCGATACGTGCTGTTTCATCATCACGAATTTCTCCAATCATTATTGTATCAGGGTCTTGACGTAATATACTTCTTA
>CADBMU010000057.1 GCA_902795845.1 uncultured Erysipelotrichaceae bacterium | reverse complement strand
CTAAAAATAATTATAAATTAAAAAATCGCCATATTGACGATTATTTTGCTTTGTATTTTTAGTTCACTATGTCTTGACAAAAATCATATTTATCAAAATTTACTTATATTTTTCTCATTCTTTTTTTTTGATTTAATAATTCTAATTCTCTATTAACATCTAAAAGCTCTCTTTCAAGAATTTGTTTTTTTAACATCAATCTATTATATTCATTTTCATATAATAAATCTTCATTTTCTATGTTATTTTCATTAAAAAATGATAATCCTAACGAATGAATTCTGTCTTTAATTTCTATAACACATTTACTTCCTAAATTTCTTAAATTCATAAAATCTTTTTCAGTAAAATGCAATAATTGATTTAAATTAATAATTCCATATTCTCTTGTAATTGAATTATATATTCTAGCAGAGAAACCTAATTGATCAATTGTTATTTTTTTAGTATTTTCAAAATTAGCAGGAAACAAATATTCATTAATTTTTGATAATCCTAGTTCATTCCAAAATCCTTCAATTTCCTTATTACTTTTTATTTCATCAGCACTTTTTATTAAATAATCATTATAACTTTTAATTTCATTATTTTTCATATAAACCATTATTTTTTCATTTTGAGGCATATTTTCTTGATAATACTTTTCTATATATGAAATTATTGGAATTTTAATGCACGCTGTTGCTAACTTTTGCTTAGCCGTATTTTCTAAAACTAATATTTCTGGCATATTTTTTTTCAAAATCAAACTAATTCTTTTATAGTCAAATACATAATCTTGATTATCTGAATATCTCTTATTCAAAATGAATATTTCGTCTTCATTTAAAACTGTCATTATACTTGGCATATATTCTAGTAATGCTTCTTTTAAAAGAGTACTACTAGAATTACACCTTATTGACTTTAATAAATTATTTGTAATATTTAAACTTTTCATAATATTCCCCTTTTCCTTGGTAAAATATATTAACATATTTTATAAAAAATCGCAAATAAAAAATGCAATTATGCACTTTTTAAATGTCAGTAGTAAGTGTATCAATATCTTTCAATTGTTCAGCTATTGATAATTTAGGCGGAGTAGTATTTTGAACATTCACACTGCTTGTTGGATTAAAACTTCCACCTTGAGTTGTATTTATTGGTTGAGAATTTACATTAGTAGTTTTTAATGCCCAACATTTAGAAATATCTGCATTAGATGAATATGGAGTTGGATTAGGCATTTCAAGTTTTATAATCATTGGAATTTTAAATCCGCCACCAAATCCGACACAAGTACCTGGCTGTAATGTTTTTTGCTTTTCAATAACATCAGCTGAAATATTTGGTAACATTTCTTCTATATATTTAATATCTTTTGGATGTGTCATTTTAAATATCAAGAAATTTGAAACCTGTGAAATTACTGTATCAGATAATTCTACTGGTCTTTGTGAAATAATACCTAAAAGAGTACCATATTTACGTCCTTCTTTAGCTATACGTTCAAATATATTATAACCAATTAAGAATGTATCTGTATCCTTTTGGATATATCTATGTGCTTCTTCTAAGAATAAATGGAATGGAATTGAAGCTCTTTGAGTTCTAGTTTTACAGAATTCATATAAGATTCTTGCCATAATTTTAACCATAACTTTAGCATAAACATCATCAACATCTTCTAGGTTAATATTAATAATCTGAGATTTTCTACCATTTTTTGTAACAAGGTCAGCAATAAATTTATCAAGTGGAACATATCCTTTATTAACAAAATAATTTCCAACTTTACTATTTATAATTGAATTAATTCTAACTTTAAGAATAATAGCATCATCATATAAGTTAGTATTATTTTGAAAACCTTCACTAATTAAAGTAAACTCTAAAGCTTGAGCAAAATCTTTTAAAGAAAAAGAATATTCTTTAGGTTCTTCACACTCTTCATAACGATCTTCAATATTTTTAAGAATGTATTCAGTAATTAAAACACTTTCGCCAAAATAACCATTTGAATCTATTTCAAAACATTCAGAGAAAGTTCTAGAATAACCAAGTCCATTAATTTGTGTATCAAAATCAAAATCTTCTGTGTGACATACTTCAATTATTGTAAATATTTGATTTTTCTTGGCACTTGTTGTTTGATTTGAAAATAATACAGCAAGTAATGCTTTAGCTATTAAGTGGTTTTTATATTTTTTAGCTGTTTCATCTTGTTGTGAGAATATCTTAGCAAGCCTTAAAGTTCTTTCAATAATTGGAAGTTGAGAATGAGTACTTGCTTGTAATAATAAAGCAAAATCATCATTATTTAAAAGATTAACAGGAATTTGTAATAAAAAATCATCATTATCTACAGGATTTGTTGTTACAAACTTATATGAATAATTTGGATTAATACGATTAATAGAGCTAAATGCATTCTTATATTCACCATAAGCATCAAATATGAAAACATTAGCGTTATATGATGTTAAATAAGGATTAGAAAATAGATTCTGAACTATTCTTGCAACACCACATGATTTACCACTACCAGTATTTCCAAATATTGCAAAATGATTTGAAAAAATGCCGTTAATTGAAGGACAAACATTAAAATTCTTATAAATCGCACTTCTACCTAGTAAAAATGATTTATCAGAAAGTTTGCCCACTATTTCCATTAATTCTTCATTATTAATTATCCTAATTTTAGAAGATAATAGTGGTTTACGTATAACACCATTAACATATTTTCCATCAACATATTCTCCCAAAAATCTAATTTTAAATAAATCAGGATTTACTTCAGTTATTTCACCTAAAATTCTTTGATCAGGAGCTTCAAAAATAACATTAACATTCATTAAATCTGCAGCAGCATTACTACTTCCTAAATTTTGTACATGAGCTATATTCTCACCAATAAATAAAATTTTTCCAAACACTATCAAGCACCTCTTTTATTATTAATATTAGTATAACATATAAAAAAGGGTTTTAAAACCCTTAGT
>CADBMU010000056.1 GCA_902795845.1 uncultured Erysipelotrichaceae bacterium | reverse complement strand
TCTAATAAACTTTTAATTTTATTCATATAAATCTCTCCAGTAAGTATTTTAACACATAATTCTTATTTCAAAAACTTAAATTTTAAGATATAATTATTATGAGGCGATTATATGAAAAAAATCGGATTTATAATAATTAATTATAATGATTATAAAACTACTAAAAAATTGATAGATAATATTAAGAATTATAAAGTAATTGATGAAATAGTAGTAGTTGATAATAAATCTACTGATAAATCAGTTTTAGAGTTAAAAAAAATAAATAATATTACTTTAATAGCTAATGAAGAAAATTATGGCTTTGCTAAAGCAATTAATATTGGTTGTAAATATTTAATAGATAAGTATAAAGATTGTTATATATTTGTTTCTAATTCAGATATAAGAATTGAAGAAGAAAATGATTTAAAAGAATTAGTGAAAACTTTTAAAGTTAAAGATATAGCATTAGTTGGACCTATTATTAAAGAACCAGATGGAGTAGTTCGTGGTTGGAAATTAACTAGTGTTAATGAAGATATATTAATGAATATACCATTAATTAATAGAATATATAGAAATAAATTATTAAATTATAAAGATTCATATTATAAAACATTGTTGTCTTATGTTGATATGGTAAAAGGATGTTTTTTTCTTATTGATTCTAAAGCTTTAGAAAAAATTAATTATTTAGACGAAAATACTTTTCTATATTATGAAGAAAATATTTTAGCAAAAAAATTAAAGGTAAAAAAATATAAAACTGTTATAAATAATAAAGTTACTATTTACCACGATCATGCTAAAACAATTAGTAAAAATGTTAATAATATAAATAGATATAAAATTACTAAAGAAAGTTTTATGTATTATGAAAAAAATTATAATGATGCAAATAGTTTACAGATATTTATTCTAAAAATTTTAAATAATATAAATTTAATTGTTAAAAAAATTAGAAAAAAATGAAATATTTAATAATGATTTGATTATATAAATTAAATTATGATATAATACCAAACGAGGGTGATAATATGACTGAAAAAAGTATAAAAGATGCAAAAGTTAATAAAAAAGAATTAAAGAAACTTGCAAAACAAGTTAGTAAAACAGAAGAAGGTAAAGAAATTAAAAAATTTTTGATTATATTGGGAATCGTAGTAATAATTGTTGCTGCAGTGTATTTTTTTACAAAAAATTATGTTGTTAAAGATAATAAAAATAGTGAAAGTAAAACTAAAGTTACATTTGATTACACTAAAACAATCTTAGGTTCATTATTTAATCGTCCATATAATGAATATTATGTATTAGTTTATAATAGTAAAGATTTACAAGCTAATTATTATGCTAATTTAGTATCTTCTTATCAAAATAAAGAAAATGCTTTAAAAATTTATACAGCTGATTTGAATGATTCAATGAATGAAAAATTTTATGATAAGAATGAAAGTAATCCAAAAGCAACTGAAGCATCAGAGTTAAAAGTAAAAGATTTAACTTTAATTAAAATAAAAGATAAAAAAATATCTAAATATTTAGAAGATGTTGATTCTATTAAGCAAGAATTAGGACTATAATATTGAAAAAATATTAAAAATATGATAAATTATAAAACGAATGGATGTGAATATACATGTTAGAAACTATTTTATTAGTTGTATCAGTTTTACTTATCGCTATAGTTTTATTGCAAAGTAATAAAGCTAGTGATGCTGGTCAAATTATTACAGGTGGAGCTGATTCATTATTTCAACAAACTAAAGAAAGAGGATTAGAACTTTTTATAAGTCGTCTTACTTTAACACTTGGTATAGTCTTCTTTATAATATCTTTTATATTATTTATTAAGTAACAATTAAGTGACAACTAAAAGTATAGTTGTCTTTTTTTTTTTGCTATAAAGAGTTATAATTTTATTATGATAGGTGATTATATGAATAAAAAAGGATTTACGCTAGTTGAATTAATGGCAACCATTGGATTACTTGCAATTATGAGTCTAGTAATTGGGGTTAATATTACATCAATATTAAAGTCTACTAAACAAAATGAAGAAGACTTCAACAAAGAACAAATTGAAAAAGCTGCATGTGTTTATTATAGTTCAGAAGAATTAAAAGAAAATCTAAGTGGACCTAAAGAAATTACTGTAGAAGATTTAATAAAATCGGGTTTACTTGATGAAACATATAAAAATGAAAATGGAAAAATAACAATTACATTTAATGATAATGAAAAAAAATGTAGTTATAATAAATAAGGAATATAAGGTGATAAAATGGAAGACAAAATATTAGAAATATTAGATAACATTCATGAAGCAAAAACTCTAATAGAAATTAATGATATGTTAGGGTTAACTACAGCAGAGGAATTAAAAGAATTGCAAGATACTTTAGAAAAAATGTCTGAAAAATATATTATTTATAAGACAAAAAAAGAAAGATATATTCTTTTAAAGAATTGTACTAATTTAAAAATTGGACGACTTGCATTAAATAAAAAAGGATTTGGTTTTGTAATTCTTGATAAAGAAGAAGATTTATATATTTCAGAAAATGATTTAAATGGTGCTACTCATGATGATACTGTTCTTGCCGAAATTACTCGTAATGGTATTAAAAGAGAAGGAAGAATTGTAAGAATATTAAATAGAAATCTAAGTGATTTAGTTGGCGAAATCATTAAACTTGACAATGAATCATTTGGTCTAAAACTTGATGATACAAAAAAAGATTTAGAAATAATTATTGATAGAGATAGTGCAAAAGATTGTGTAGAAGGTCATAAAGTAGTTGTTAAAATTTTAAAAGAATTAGGTAAGAAAAAATATTTAGCAGCTGTTAAAACCATAATTGGACATAAAGACGATCCCAAAGTTGATATTTTAAGTATTGCTTATAAATATAGTTTTGATCCTGATTTTGGAAGTGAAGTTGAAAAAGAACTTGATTATATTCCAAATGAAGTTTCAGAAAAAGATCTAGTGAGAAGACGTGATTTAACAAATGAAATAATTTTTACTATTGATGGATCTCATACTAAAGATATCGATGATGCCATTAGTTATGAAAAAGTTGGAAATTTACATAGACTAGGTGTTCATATTGCAGATGTTTCTAATTATGTAAAAGAAAATACAGCTTTAGGTGATGCTGCTTATGAAAGAGGAACTTCAGCATATCTCGCTGATACAGTTATACCAATGTTACCTCATAAATTATCTAATGGTATATGCTCTTTAAATGAAGGGGTTATAAGACTTACAATGAGTTGTGTAATGGATATAAATGAACAAGGTAAAGTTGTAAATTATGATATTTTCCCTTCTTATATTAAAAGTAGTAAAAAAATGACATATGAATGTGTAAATCAAATATTAATGAATAATATTGTACCTGATGGTTATGAACCATTTGCTGATACTTTAAAGCAAATGAATAATTTAGCTCATATATTACAAAAAGAAATTACAAATCGTGGTTATATAAATTTCGATTTAGATGAAGCAGAAGTAATCCAAAATGAATCTGGAGTAGCAGTAGATATTGTTAAAAGAGAAAGATATGATGGAGAAAAATTAATTGAGAGTTTTATGATTGTTGCTAATGAAACAGTAGCATCACATATATATAATATGGATTTACCATTTGTATATCGTGTTCATGGCACTCCTAATAGTGAGAAAATCGATGACTTTGTTAATCTTGTAAAACTAATGGGTTATCAGATAAAAACTAAAGCTGTTGATTTATCACCTAAGTCAATGCAAAAACTATTAAATGAACTTGGAGATATACCAGAATTTGAAATCTTATCTAGTATGCTTTTAAGAAGTATGAAGAAAGCTGAATATTCTACTGAAAACATTGGACACTTCGGCCTTGCTTCTAAGGCTTATACTCATTTTACATCTCCAATTAGAAGATTCCCAGACTTAACAGTACATAGATTACTAAAGAAATATTTAGTAGAAAAAGATATGTCAATGCAAACAATAAGATATTTAGAAAATAACTTGGTAGAACTTTGTGAACATTCTTCTGAAAGAGAAGTAGCATCAATAAATGCTGAACGTGATGTTCTTGATATGAAAATGGCTGAATATATGGAAAGTCATATTGGTGAGGAATATGAAGGTATAATTTCTAGTGTAACAAACTTCGGTATGTTTGTTGAATTGCCTAATTTAGTTGAAGGATTAATACCTGTAAAATCTATAAAAGGTGATTATTATAACTATGTTCCAGAATTATTATCATTGGTTGGTAATAGTACTAAAAAAACTTATCGAATTGGTGATAAAGTTAAAGTTAAATGTGTTGCAGCTTCAAAAGTAACAGCTATGATAGATTTTGAACTTGTAAAAGAGGATATAAAAAATGATGGAAGTAAAGAATAAAAAAGCTTATTTTGATTACTTTATTGAATCTGAATTAGAAGCAGGAATAGTATTAAAAGGAACCGAAATAAAAAGTGTACGTAAAGGTTCTGTAGATTTAAAAGATAGCTTTGTAAATATAAAAAACAATGAAGCTTTTATTATAAACATGTATATAGCAAAGTATGAAGAAGGTAATATTTTTAACCATGATGAAAGAAGAAGTAGAAAATTACTTTTACACAAAAAAGAAATAAAGAAATTGAAAGAAAAAATTTGTGTTGAAGGTAAAACTTTAGTTCCTTTAAAATTATATTTAAAAAATGGTAAAGTTAAAATCTTAATTGGTGCAGCTAAAGGTAAAAAATTATATGATAAAAGAGAAACAATCAAAAAAAGAGATTTAGAAAGAGAAAATAGATACTAAAAGAGTCATAAAAAAATTATGATTCTTTTTAATTCTC